>DASSNR010000384.1:0-3701 GCA_035687925.1 Gemmatimonadaceae bacterium
CAGAGGGTGATCCCCGCAGCGGTACTCTGCCCGATCATCCATCCGCCGACGCGCACCGGAAGACCACCGCGCCGGAAGCGCGCGGCGCGCAGCTCCGGGAAGCGCGCGAGCAACTCCTCGGGGAGCGTGATCGACTGCCCCACGAGCGGCCTCAGGATGCGGGTGAGAGCGTCCATCGGTCTCCTGCGTCTTCGACGTTCAACGTGCGTCCGTCCGTGCTAATGACGATGCTCCCCTCCCGATCGGTACGGAGCACCATCGCCCCCGAGGCTGCGAGCTCGCGCAGCACGACCTCGCTCGGGTGCCCGTAGCTGTTCCCCGCACCTACCGACACGACCGCCACCCGCGGATGCACCGCGGCGAGAAACGGTGTGGTCGTGCTCGTGATGCTGCCATGGTGCCCCACTTTCAGGACGTCCGCGTGCAGCACGGTCGAATCGTGCGCCAGAAGCCATCGCTCCTCGCCGCGCTCCGCGTCTCCCACGAGCAGAAAGCGCACCACACCGTACTGCACGAGGGCCACGAGACTCGCCTCGTTGGGATCATCGAGCGTGGACATCCAGGCGGAATCAGGCGCGAGCACGCTGATGGTGACCCCGTCCACCCTGAGTGTGTCCCCGGGATGCGCGCGGTGCCATTCGACGCCGACCGACTGCGCCATGACGAGTGACGCGCGATACGGCTCGCTCCCGCCGGCGAACGCGCCGTCCCAGTACTCGGCCGGGTGCAGCGCGCGCAGCACGCTCGCCGCACCGCCGACGTGGTCCGCGTGCGGGTGCGAGAGGACGAAGGCGACCACATCGCCGCCGTAGCGGCGTAGATACGGGATGACCGTGCTGCGCCCCGCGTCGCCCCCTCGCCATGCGCGGCCGGCGTCGAAGAGCACCCAGCGTCCGCGCGGGGTGCGGAGCGCGATCGCGTCCCCCTGGCCGACGTCGATGACGTGCAGCTCGACGCCATGCGAGGGCGTGGGCGCGAAGGGGAGCCACGCCACGAGCGTGAGCGCGCCGACTGCCGCAATGAGCGGTCGCGATGGGAAGTCGCTCACGCACGCGGTGAGAAACGCGGCGCTGGCGACGCCGAGCAGGATAGCGGCCGCGAGCGTCGGCGCGACGGCGAGCGAGCCGAATGGTACGCGTGCGCCGAGGCTCGCGATGAGATCGAGCAACGCCAGCATCGGGTGCACGGCGTCCGCGAGAAAGCGTGCGACGGGAAGCGCGGGTGACGCGAGCATCGCGAGAAAGAGCGCGGGCTGCGCGACGGCGATCACCGGCGTGGCGATCACATTCGTGATGGGCGCGATGAGACTCAATCGCCCGAAGCGCCACGCAGTGAGTGGTGCGCTGGCGAGCGTGGCGACGAGCGAGACGAGCGCGACGCCGGCCAGCTCCGCCCGGATGCCATCGAGGCGCGGTGTGATCCATTTGCGAACGAGCGCGCTGCCCGCAATGAGGCTCGCCATGCCGATGATGCTCAGCTGATAGCCGACGTCGAGCGCGGTGCGCGGCGTGACGAGCGGTATCGCGGCGCCGAGGGCAAGCGCGGCCCATGTCGATGCGGGGCGCTGTGCCAGGCGGGTCAGGGCGGCGATGCCGAGCATGACGCCGGAGCGGAGCGCCGGCGGCGGCGCACCGATCATCGCGATGTACAGCGCGGTGACGCCGAGTGTGGCAATGGTGGCGGCTGCCCGCGGGAGACGCAGCGCCTGGAAGACGAGCAGCATCGCCATCGCGATGATGGCCACGTGCAATCCGGAGATGGAGAGCATGTGGACGATCCCGGCCGCCGCGTAGCGATCGCGGAGCGCAGGATCGAGCGAGCGCGTGTCCGCGATGAGCAGCGCGCGGACGAGCGGTGCGTCGCTCCGGAAGACGCTGTCGATCGCGGTGCCCGCGCGGGCGCGCAGGGCGATCAATGCAGAGCCATGCGACTCGAACGCGAGCGAGGCGTGGCGGATGGTGATGCCGCGCGCGGATTCGATCGCCGCCCCGCGCACGACGACGGCCGCGCCAGCATGGGCACTGCCGCGCTCGACCGCGAGCGCTGCGGTCACGGTGCAGCCGGCGAGGTGCAGGCGCGCCGTCACGAACGCGCCGGGTGCCGCAGCGTCGTCGATGGTCGCGTCCCACTGGTGCAGCGCGAGCGCACGCGCTCGGCACGCCGTCTCGGTGCGCTCGGTCCAGTGCGCGACGAGTATCCCAGCGGCGCCGACGACCGCGAGCGCCGCGATGGTCGGCGCGCGGCGATGGGCAGCGACCAGGAGCGTTACGCAGACCGCAACGCCGGCGAGAATGAACGCGTGGCCGAACCCCAAAATGAGCCCGGCCACGTAGGCGGCGACGGCGAAGGCGATGAGAGGCATCGGGTATCGATAGCCTGACCCATCGCCATGTGCTTCATCGTTCGGGCGCGATGTGCATCAAAAGCTCGCCGTCGGTCATCGGCGCGCCCGTGCCATCCCGAGCAAAGCGCCCGTGCCATCCCGAGCAAAGCGCCCGTGTCATCCCGAGCGAAGCGCCCGTGTCATCCCGAGCAAAGCGAGGGATCTCGCGCCGCCAGCGAGATCCCTCGCTTCGCTCGGGATGACAAGCCTCCCGAGATCCCTCGCTTCGCTCGGGATGACAAGCCTCCTGAGATTCCTCGCTTCGCTCGGAATGACGCGACGTGCCCTACCCCGCCATCGGCAGCGGCTGACCCTTGCGCACGATGGCGCCGGTGAACGTCGAGCCGGTCGTCCCGGTGAGCTCCACGTCGTAGTACCGGCCGATCATGCGGTCATCGCCCGGAATGAGCACGGTGCGATGATGCCGAGTGCGCGCCTGGAGCAACGTGCCGCGACGCGAGACCTTCTCGACGAGCACTTCGTGCCGCGTACCGAGCAGCGACAGGTTCCGCGCGCGCGACCCCTCGCGCACGACGGCGATGAGCGCGTCCAATCGATCGCTCGCCACATCGTCCGGCACCATCAGTTCGGTGGGCATCCGCGTGGCCGGCGTCCCCTCGCGCGGCGAAAACTTGAAGGTGAACGCGTCGTCGAAGCCGATCTCGCGCACCGCGCTCACCGTCTCCGCGAAGTCCTCGTCCGTCTCGCCCGGGAAGCCGACGATGACGTCGGTGGTGAGCGCGAGCTCGGGGATCGCCGCACGCAACCGATCCACGCACTGCATGAACGCCTCGCGCGTGTAGCGCCGGAGCATGCGCTTGAGCGTGCGCGACGAACCGGATTGCATTGGGAGATGCACGTGCTCGCACACCGTCGGCGTTTCCGCCAGCGCGGCGATCACGCGGTCGCTGAAGTCGTTCGGGTGGGGGCTCGTGTAGCGTACACGGCGAATCCCGTCGACGCTCCCCACCGCGCGCAGCAGATCGGCGAAGTCGTGCTCGCCATCGTGATACGAGTTCACCGTCTGCCCGAGCAGCGTGACCTCCGTGATCCCCGCGTCCGCCACCTCGCGCGTCTCACGCACGACGTCCGCCAGTGCGCGGCTCCGCTCGGCGCCACGCGTGGTCGGGACGATGCAGTACGTGCACCGGTAGTCGCACCCGCGCTGCACGGGAATCCACGCGCGCACACCCTCGAAGCGCCGCGCGTGAAAGTCCTCGTAGTGCTCCTCGAGATCGAAATCGACCGCCGCCACGCGCTCGCCGTTGCGCGCACCTTCGATGAGCGATGGCAACGCGCGATAGCCATCGGGCCCGAT
>DASSNR010000112.1:0-15024 GCA_035687925.1 Gemmatimonadaceae bacterium
GTCCCATCCGAGTCTCCTGGCACGTAAAGGATTCCGTTGATCACACCTGCTTCTCCGCAACACCAGGTTCTCGTCGTCGGCATCGGAGTTCGTGACGCCCAGGCCCCTGTTGCGGGATCGTATGCCTCCACTGCGGTGAGGTAGTTGTACGCGTTACGCGTGCCGCCGACAGCGTAGACCACGCCGTTGAGCACAGCCACAGTCAGGGCGAATCGCGACGTCGGCATCGACGCGCCCGTCGTCCAGAAATCGCCAACACCGGTTGCTGTGAAGGTCACTGCGTTTCCGCTGTACGTGCTGCCGCCGCCGATCCTGGCTGTGAGCGCGTTCGGCCCAGCTGCTGGACCTAGCATCCAACCCCCAACAGTAGCGAGACCAGCGCCATCAGTCGTCTGATTCGCACCTGTTACACTGCCTCCTCCAGAGGAAACGGCGAACGTGATGGGGACACCCGCTACAGGGTGCCCGGACGGATCGGTCGCCAGTATCGCGGGCGCGATCGAGAGCGCAGTGCCATAGTTGCCCGTCTGCTTGTCACCTGCCTTCGCACTGAGGGTGACCACAGAAGGTCCAGGGGGCGGCGCGGTCGAATCGCTTCCTCCGCAAGCCACTGCCACAAGCACTGCGCCGACGATCACGACGATTTCACAAACGCGACGTCGCGTGTACGGTGACCTCTCATAGCGCGTAGACGAGAACATGCTGGAAGCGAGGCACAGCGCGGACCTGGATGACACGGAGCCTCCTCGATGCCGCACTCGAGGACAAGTTGGGACAGCACACCATTCATGCGATTGCGAGCGAGCATGCGATGGCGCGATGAGACGAGTACGCAACCAGCCGTCACGATACCGGCTACGCGCTCGACGCGCTAGAACGGACTACAGGAACCTGGTTTTCCCCCTCTTGCGCCCCCGCTTCCTCGCGCCAGTTTAGGGCTGCTCTGTCATTCCGAGCGCATTGTCATCCCGAGCGCACGCTGCGCTCGGGATGACAATGGTGCTGTCCCGCCCCACCCTCCCGACACAGGATCCTCGCATGCGATCCGCTCACACGGCTCCGCTCGCCGTCCTCGCCGTCGCACTGGCTGCCACCCCCGCCCTCGCGCAGCGCACCGCCACCAATGCTCGGCAACGCGACACGAGCGCCGCCGCGCCGTCCGCCCCCGAGACCAATCGGCAGATGACCATCGCCGACCTCGAGCACTGGCACACCATCCGCTCGGCCACGCTCTCGGCGGACGGCAAGTACTTCGCCTACATCCTCGCGCCGAACGAGGGCGACGCGACCGTCGTCATCCGTGCGACGGCCGCTGGCGCGCAGGAGATGCGCTTCCCCATCGGCGAGCCACCGATGGCCGTCGGCAACGCGTTCGGTGGCGCGCGGTCGCGCGATCTCGTCATCTCCGGCGATTCGCGCTGGGCCGCGTTCACCGTGCACCCGGCGCACCGGAACGAGCGGCGCGCACGCGGCGAGCGCGCGCCGTCGTTCGACAAGGTGATGCTCGTGAACCTCGCGACCGGCGCGACGCACACCTTCGATCGCGTCCGCCGCTTCAGCTTCAACGGCGACGACGCACCCATGTGGCTCGCGCTGCAGGGCTACGCGCCCGAGAGCGCGCGCACGGCCGGCGCGTCCGCGAACGGTGGCGAATCGAGCGCCGCATCGTCGCGCTCCAACGCGGCCGATCTCCTGCTCTACGATCTCGCGTCCGGCACGGTGATGACGATCGGCAACGTGGACGAATGGGACTTCGATGACGCGGGACACTACCTCGCCTACACGGTCGACGCGCACGAATCGGCGGGCGACGGTGTGCAGCTCCGCGACCTGCGCGCCGGCACGATTCGCGTGCTCGACAGCGACAGCGCCATCTACCGTCAGCTCACATGGGCCGACAGCGGCGACGCGCTCGCCGTGCTGCGCGGACGACCCGACTCGCTCACGAAGGACACGCTCTACACGCTGCTCGCCTTCACGGCGTTCGGCGCGAACGGACCGAAGGAAACGATCTTCGATCCGTCGCAGCACGCCGAATTCCCCTCGGACATGGCGCTCAGCGCGAACCGCGCGCCGAGCTTCAGCGAGGATTTCCGCACCGTGTTCTTCGGCATCCGCGACGCGAAGAAGCCGCCGCGCGGCGCGCTCTACGCGGCCACCGACCGGCGCTCACCCGTGCAGCCCGGCGCGCCGGGGATGGGCGGGACCATCCACCAGAATCCGTCCGCGCTTCCGGGCGAGGATGATCCGCCGTCGCTCATCCTCTGGCACTGGAAGGACCCGCGCCTGCAGTCGCAGCAGCTCGTCGAGGAGCAGCGCGATCGCGCGTACAGCTACCTCTCCGAGTATCGCATCGCCGACAACAAGTTCGTGCGGCTCGCCGATGACGCGCTCCGCCAGGTCGCGATCATGCCGCACCAGCGCTGGGCCGTGGGCGAGGACTCGCGCGCCTACGACCGCACCGCAAGCTACAACGGCCGCCGCTACGCGGACATCTACGCGGTGAACCTCGCGAACGGCTCGCGTCGCCTGCTGCTCGGGAAGCACGAGCCGGGGACCATCCCCTCACCCGATGGCACGCAGCTCCTCACCTGGGGCACCGATGCGCAGTGGCACGTCATCGATCTCACGACCGGCACCGATCGCGTGATCACGAAGGATGTGCCGACCACCTTCGCCAACGTCGAGGACGATCACAACAATCTCTATCCGCCGCCCGTCTCCCCTCAGCGCGCGGGACTCGGCTGGAGCAAGGACAGCCGCTACGTGCTGCTCTCCGATGGGTGGGACATCTGGAAAGTTCCGGTGCGCGGCGGCAGCGCGGTGAACCTCACGCACGATGGCAAGTCGACGCGCGTGCGCTATCAGCGCCGCTACGTCTTCGATCGCAAGGAGAAGGGGATCGACCTCGCGCAGCCGCTCTACGTCGGCCTCTACGGCGAGTGGACCAAAAAGGAAGGGCTCGCGCGCGTGGACGCCGAGCATGCGACGGTGAAGCGGCTCCTGTGGGACGACGCGAGCTTCGACGTCGCGCGCGCGGAGAAGGCGAACGTCTTCCTGTACACGCGCGAGACGTTCAACCAGTACCCCGACTGGTACGTGGCGAGCGCCGACTTCTCGAGCGGCCGGAAGATCACCGACGCGAACCCGCAGCAGAAGGAATTCGCGTGGTCGAGCGGCGCGCGGCTCATCAATTACGTGAGCGACAAGGGCGACTCGCTGCAGGGCGCGCTCTACCTCCCAGCGAACTACGAGCCGGGCAAGAAGTATCCGCTGCTCGTGACGATCTACGAGAAGCGCTCGCAGAACCTGCATCAGTACACGGTGCCGAGCGACACGCGCACGCCCGATCCGAGCGTATATACGAGCCGCGGCTACGCGGTGCTCGATCCGGACATCGTCTATCGCGTGAACGATCCGGGGATGTCGGCCGTGTGGTGCGTGGTGCCCGCGGTGAAGGCGGCGATCGCGACGGGGATCGTGGACTCGAGCCGCGTGGGGCTGTGGGGGCACTCGTGGGGCGGCTACCAGACGGCGTTTCTCGTCACGCAGACGCACATCTTCAAGGCCGCGATCGCCGGCGCGCCGCTCACCGACATGGTGAGCATGTACAGCTCCATCTACTGGAACTCTGGCGGCACCAACCAGGCGATCTTCGAGGCGAGCCAGGGCCGTTTCAAGGGGAACTTCACCGACAACTGGGACGCCTACGTCCGCAACTCGCCGGATTTCCACGCGGCCAACGTCACCACGCCGCTCATGATCCTCTCCGACGACAAGGACGGCGCCGTCGACTTCAATCAAGGGATCACCTACTTCAACACGCTGCGCCAACTCGGCAAGCAGGTGATCCTGCTCGAGTACGTGGGCGAGAACCACGGGCTGCGGAATCCGGTGAACCAGAAGGACTACGCGATGCGCATGCGCGAGTTCTTCGATCACTACCTGCTCGGCGCGCCCGCGCCCGACTGGCTCTCGAACGGCGTACCGCGCATCGAGTTCGAGCAGGAGCTGCGCGACGAGGTGGCGGAGCGACAGCAGAAGCCCGAAGCGGCAAAGCGGCCCGCCGCGACGCCGGCCATCGTGCCGCGATGACCATGACGCCCCATTAACAGCATGCCCGGCAAAGTGTTGACTTGTTGATATCTGGATGAGCCCACGGCGGATATTGGTGGCGCTGATTCTCCCGCTACCTACTCCCCGGGGCTCATCATGCTTTCGTGCGTCCGCCGCATCAGGTTGTCGTCAGTCGTCGTCCTCACCCTGTTCGCGGCCGCGCCGCTGTTGAGCCAAACCTCGTCCGGCACCGGCGCTTCGGGCGGGGCGAATGCGCCATCGATTGCCCAGATCTGCGCGATCATGGCCAAGCTGCAGCATGACCAGTCTCCGACGCCTGACGAAGCCGGGCGCATGATACAGTTCCTCGAGTCCACAGTGAACTGGTCTTCGCCGAGCCCCCAGCTGCTCGATGCGATATCGCCGCTCTACGAGCGCGCGCCCAGCGATATCCAGCAGACGCTGCGGGCTCTACGCGCCGGTCACAAAGCGACGCCGGCTGATGTGGACAGACTCAGATCGTTCACCCTGACGGCATTCCTCAGCGGGTCGCTGGCCGGACTTTCCCGCGGCGTTCCGGGTGGCGTTCCCGTGAATGCGCCGACCAGTCCCGCGCCGGCAACGCCCGCACCTCGCACAACCTCCTCGGCCAGCACAGTGGCTGGCGCTAGCGACACCAGCGTCAGCCATGGGACCGCTACCGCGTCCGCTACCGCGCCAGCTACCGCGCCCGCCGCCATACCGCCCGGCATTCCCATGCCCAAGATGCCCAGCGGCACGGCACTCCCCACCGGGATGCTGAACAGCCTCATGTCATCGGTCGCGGGCAACCAGGTGGCCTCGGCAGCGGCCGCGATGGGCTCGGCGGTGTGCCCGGCGTCGCCAAAGAGCGCCTCGCACTCGCTCTCCACAACACCACCATCGGCGAGTCAGCTCGCCTCGACGTTGGACCGCATCATCCAGCGGAGTGCACAGGCCGAGGATCCTGCAGCGCGGGCGACGTTGGCCCAGCTCGTCGGCGGCTCGTCGCCGACGCACGCCGCGCTGTTGGGCGCCGTTCTCTGGATGTCCGGCGCGAGCAACAGCGGTGCGTACGCGTTGGCGAGCGCGGCCAAGCGCTCGAGCGATGCGAACACGCTCACCAACCTCGGTGCCGCGCTCAACTCGAGAGGAGACTACGCGGATGCGGCGCTCGTGCTGCGCGCGGCGCTCGCGAAGAACCCCGCGCTCGCCCCGGCGCTCAACAACCTGGCCGTCGCCATGGCCAACCTCGGCGATCTGCGCGGCGCCGAGCGAACGCTGCAGCAGGTGCTCCAGACGGCGCCGCGATTTTCGGAGGCGAGATTCTCGCTCGGGCGCGTGCTCGAGTGCGAGGGCGACATGGCCCACGCCCTCGAGACCATGCGCCAAGCGCTCGAGGAGCAGCCGAGCCACGCCCGACAGCAGTTCATGATGGCGGTGTGGCACACCACCAGTGTCCCGATGGTCGATGCGGTCTTCAACACGGACCCCGACGCGACTGACGCCGACGCCGGGAGCGCAGCGAGCGGTGCATCGCAGGCGAACAATCGAACCCAGATCGACGGCGCCCTCACCGCCCTCCCGCTCCCCGGAACGGTGGAAGGCTACGCGACCCTCGTGGTGAAACAGCATGCCATCAACGACATCGAAGCGCACGTGTCGGAGCAGACAAAGCGCTTCACGCAGGAGAAGTCCGAGTACGAAGCCATGCGTCCACAGACTCCCGACCAGCCGGTGCGCCGCGGTGGTACGACGATCATCCCGATTTCCGATGCCGGGATCCGGGATGCGCTCGAGCAGGCGTGGGACGGCGCGTACGCGCAGCAACAGGCCGTGGACAAACGCATCACACCTGTCTTTTCGGACATCGATCACGCCATGGACGTCGCGAACGACCGCGCAGGCGACGTCATCGCGCAGGGCGGGCATCCGTGTTCGGTCCTCCTGCCAGCCGTGACGACGCAATACGGCAAGTTCCTCGGCATCCACAACAGCACCGTGATGGCGATCAACGCCATCGCGACTGACTATGCCGCGCAGGCGAGCCGGCTCATCGGTCGGCTGCACGATCCCGTCATCGCCGCCATCGAAGAGGCGAACGTCCGCCTCAATCTCCTGGACCTGCAGGGCTACATCGACCAGGAAACGATGACCTTCAGTCCGAACACCCTGATCGTTCTGCAAGTGTGTCCCAGCTCCGCGGAGCGCCAGGCCGCTCCGAAGCCGAAGTTGCAGGACGCCCGCCGCCCAGGTCCGTGCAAGACGCTCCTGCAGGGGAAGGCCATCATTCTCGATATCAAGATCGACTGCCGCTCGGTCACGCTCTCGGGCGGAGAAGGATTGCTCGGAGAGCTGAAGTACGACATCCACTCTCACTCCGGCGAGCTCTTCTTCGGAGTAGGCATCAAGGCGGAAGGACCCGGCCTGTACGTCGGAGGGGCCGGGGTAGGTCCGAAGGTTTTCGGGCTCGGCGCGAAGCTCGGGGTCTCCCTCGCGTTCGATGGCAGTGGGAATTTCACCGATGCCGGATTCACGAGCGCAGCGGAAGGAAACATCATCGGCCTCGGCAAATTCGATCTCTCGCAAACCAACTGGGCCGTGAATGGGATGGAGTTCAGTCCCGACGTCGAGAATCTCACGAGGTGATCGGCATCTCGACTGTCGGGAACCGCGGGGGTGCGCACCGGGTTTCGGCTACGACGTACGCACCCCTCACCCGTCCCGAACACCATGCCCGAGCTCACTCTCGACCCCGTCACGTCCGCCCTCGTCCTCATCGATCTGCAACGAGGGATCGTCGGCACGCAGACCGCGCCGCACGCCGCGAGCGATGTAGTGGCCCGCGCCGCGCGACTCGCCACGCGCTTTCGCGAGCGCCACGCGCTCGTCGTTCTGGTCCGCGTCGATCCCGGACCGCACGGCGAGCTCATGCCGCGGCCGATCACCGACGTCCAGCGTCCGCCGTTCAACGTGCCGCCCGAGTGGACGGAGCTCGCCCCCGAGCTCGGTCGCGCCGAGCGCGACGTGATCGTCACCAAGCATCAGCCGAGCGCGCTCTACGCGACAGACCTCGAGGTGCAGCTGCGTCGCCGCGGCATCCGCACGATCGTCCTCGGCGGGATCTCGACGAACGTGGGTGTCGAGGCCACGGCGCGCGAAGCGTACGAGCGCGGCTACGAGCAGCTGTTCGTGGAAGACGCGATGACGGCACGCGACGCCGAGCTGCACACGCTCGCGGTCAAGCGCTTCTTCCCGACGATCGGCCGCGTGCGGACGACGGACGAGGTGATTCAGGCGCTGGAGTGAGCCGCTCTGCTGCTGAACTGTCATCCCGAGCGGAGCGAGGGATCTCCGGGTTGTCATTCCGAGCGGATGCGAGGAATCTCGGCCCGCCATCGAGATCCCTCGCTCCGCTCGGGATGACAACGGGTGATCAGATCACCCGCAGCGAGTCCGTCTCCGCCGAGAGCGCGTCGAGGAACTGCTGCATCTCGCGCACGCGCTTCGCGCCTTCGCGTTTCGCCGCGTCCGTCTGCAGCCGGCCCGGCATGTCGATCATCTGCTTTCGAATCACCTCGATCGCGTGCGGCAGATCGGGCGCGAGCTTCTCGCGCGTGGTGAGCGAGACGATGCGTGCCACATCGATGGCGCCGAGGAAGTCGAGGATGTCGGCATCGCGAAAGAGGATCGCGACGGCGAGCGTGTCGGGCGGGCGGTAGTACTGGTGGTGGCTCATGATCTCCTTCGCGAGCTCGGCCTTCTGCATCGGGAAGCCGACGGCGCGCAGCACGCTGTCGGCCAGCTGCGCGCTTCGGTCGCCGTGGTCGACGCCGGCTTTCGCGTACGGAGGAATTCCGCCCATGTCGTGCAGGTACGCGGCGGCGTAGAGCGCATCGTCATCCACCGTGATCCCCTCGGCGTGCGCGAGCGCGAGTGTCGTCTCGTAGTCGCGCCGAGCGTGCGCGGGACCCCAGGCGGTGTGCTGCAGGTGCGCCTCGGCGAACGCGCGGATCTTGTCGCGCCAATCGTCGGCGGCAGCGGATCGATCCGCGGCGTCCGCCGTCGAGAGGTGCCGTGCGCCCGCGCGCCGTGCGGTCGCCGCATCAACGTCCATGTGTGCGTTCAACTGTCCGGGAAACGTGAGGACGGCTGCGCCGACGACCGCCAGCGCGAATACGATGGGACGGCCTGCGTACGACACCGAGGAAGGACGCATGTGGTGCTCGCGATGGAAGGAGGGAACGTCGATGACGAATCGTGCTGCGGTTTCACGCCGGACGTCGAATCGCGACGTTGCTTCTGAATTGCCTCGAGCGAATCGCGCCGCTTGATGGCCTCGAGCGAATCGCGCCGCCGCGCCGCCTTCATTGAATCCGCGCGCTGCTTGAGACGATCCAGAATCGGGAGCGTGTGCGCGTTGATGGTACTGTCGCGCTTGCGCTGTGCGGGGCTCGGTCCACCACCGGGCAGCGGGATCGAGATCCCGCCGATCTTGACCGGCACAGGCATATGGCTCGGCGAAGGGGGAGCGGGAATCCCGGCGCACCCCGGGCAGTCGCCGGCGCGTCCAGCGCTGTCCCGTGCGCGTTTCGCTAGATACGGGACCGATGCCGAAATCGCCTGCAGCACCGAATCGCGCTCGGCGGCGGTGAGCGTGTGCTGCGCCGCGGACACGCCGGAGCGCGCGCCTGCCGAACATGGAGCCGTACACGAGGGTGCAGCACTCGCACCGCGCGGCGTCACCGGCTGGATCGGCGGCACGAGTCGCACGTCGGGGGGCACGAGCCGCGCGTCGGGCTGCGCGATTCCCGTGGGCGTCGACGCAGGCGACTGCTGCGCCGCGGTGCGACCTGTCGAATCGGGCTTCGCCGGTGAGCGGGCGGGCGGAGCAGGCTGCGCCTGCGCCGGGCGCAGCGGGGTGGGACGAGCTCGTGGCACAACGTGGAGCGGTGTGGGGGGCACGGTGCGCCGCTCGCCGGGCGCCGGTAGTGACTGTAAGGTGATGCGTTCTTGGCGCTCCGGCTCGCGCTGCGGTGCGATGGCTGGCCCAAGCTCCTCGATGTGAAGGGTACCCGCCTGCAAACCAATCGTGAGGAAGAGGAGCAGCGTCAGTCCGGCCGCCAGCAGAGACGCCACCCACGACCGCCGCTCGATAGGTGGATCGATGATGCGGCGGAAGAGCATGACGTGATCACCTCACTGCGCGGGGATGCGATCCGGACCGCAAGGGCAGTACCCCGGGCAGCGCATCGAGGTTCGGCTGCGGGGCGGAGAGCGCTGCTCGCGTCCCGCTGCCTCGGCGTCGTCCCCACGTTTGAGGCATTCTCGAGAGTCAGGCACCGGACAGGGGCTGATTGCGCGTGTTTAACTAATGTTATACCTTTCAGGAAGACTTCCAGCCGCGAGGATCGAAATGGCGACGCACGTAACACTCCGAAAGGTTGGCGGCTCCATTGGCACCACTTTCCCCAAAGAGATCATTGACAGCCTGAAGGTTGGTGCGGGCGACAGGCTCACCGTGGTGCGTACCGAGGAGGGCATTCTCCTCACCCCGTTCGACCCGGTGTTCGAGGAAGGGATGCGAGCGTTCGAAGAGGTGAACAGGCAGTACAGGAACGCGCTGCGCGAGCTCGCCGGCAAGTGACCCGCCGCGGCAGGACGCGAGAACCGGTGTGGCTTCCGCGTACGCTGCTGGATGCAATGCACGCCGCGCTCATCGAGCAGTATGGCGGCTCGCACGGCGTGAACGACGAGCGGCTCATCCAGTCCGCGCTCGCACGACCGCAGAACCTGCGAGCATACGTACCGGACAGCGACCTCGCCGCGCTGGCCGCGTCGCTCTGCTTCGGGCTCGCCAAGAATCACGGCTTTCGCGACGGGAACAAGCGCACCGCGTTCGTCGCCGCGGCCGTCTTCCTCCGGCTCAATGGCCAGCGTCTCGTGGCGCCGGAGCCCGAGGCGGTGGCAGCGATGGTCTATGTGGCCACGGACGAGTGGAGCGAGGAGCGACTGGCGGACTGGATTCGGACACACCTCGACATAGCCACGCCAGGCAAATGATCGCGTCGGCGGAATCCTACCCTTCCCCCGCCATCGCCACGCGCCCGTGCACCTCGCACTTCCCGTCCGCCGTGGGCAGCGTCGGATACGTGACGCCGAGCTGCTCGAGATACGAATCGTACTTCGTGGTGTCGTAGTAGAACTGCTTCATCGCCGGCCGGTAGCGCGCCATGATGTCGGTGTTGAGGAACGTGGCCGGCGTGTCCTCGGGACGCATGAGCGGCTGGTATTTGATCTCCTTCGTCTGCACGTTCCGGAAGTACGACCACGCGGAATCGACGAGCGCCGGATGCGTGAGGATGTCGAGCATCGTGAGCGCCATGACCTTCGCGCCCGCAGTCGCGCCCTTGTGCGCGATCGGCGTGGCCGACGCGATCGCGCTCGACCAGTGATGCCCCGGCAGACCGGGGATGTTCGACGGGTAGCGCAGCGTGATCGTCGGGACGTTCCACGACACATCGCCGATGTCGTCCGAGCCGCCGCCCATGTTCTCACGATCGGGACGCGGCGCGATGGACGTGTCGACCTTCATGGCAAGCCCGGTCTGACGCGCGCCTTCGAGCTTCTGCACTGCCCTGGCGAGCTTCTGGTCGGCGTCGCTCCACGTGGGGAGTCCCACCATCTCGATGTTCTTCATCGTCGCTTCGGCGATCGGCTTGTTGAAGTGCCTCGGCCACGCGGAGCCGAGCACGCGCTCGCTCACAAGCCTTGTGCCGGTCATCAGCGCCGCGCCCTGCGCGACGGAGTCACCGATCGCCCACAGCGCCTTGATCTCCGGGTAGCTGAGCTCGCGGAAGTAGTACCAGACGCTCGCCGTCGTCGGCACGACGTTCGGCTGATCGCCACCATCGGGGATGACGTAGTGCGACCGCTGCTGCAGGCGGAGATGCTCGCGGCGGAAGTTCCACCCTGCATCCATGAGCTCCACCGCATCGAGCGCGCTGCGTCCACGCCACGGCGCACCCGCCGCGTGCGCGGCCGATCCCTCGAAGGAGTAGAGCACCGAGACGAGCCCCGAACCTTCCCCGCCGCCCCAGTGCGTGTCGAGGTTCGTCCCCACGTGCGAGAAGAGCGCGATGTCCACGTCCTTGAACACGCCCGCGCGCACGAGGTACGCCTTGGAGCCGAGCTGCTCCTCGGCCACGCCGGGCCAGATCTTGATCGTGCCCGGCAGATGCTCGCGCTCCATGATCGCCTTGATCGCGAGTGCCGCGGTGATGTTCACCGGCTGTCCCGTGTTGTGCCCTTCGCCGTGTCCTGGCGCGCCGGGGACGATCGGCAGGTGGCAGGCGACGCCGGGCATCTGCGAGGCCTGCGGGATCCCGTCGAGATCGGAGCCGAGTGCGATGACGGGCTTCCCGCTTCCCCATGTCGCGACCCACGAGGTGGGGATTCCCGCGACGCTGTCTTGCACGGCGAAGCCGTTCTGCCGCAGGATGTCGGTGAGGTAGCGCGACGTCTCCTTTTCCTGGAACCCGAGCTCGCCGAAGCTGAAGAGCTCGTCGATCATGTGCTGCGTGAGTCGCGCATTCGCATCGATGGCGGCCATGGCGTCGCGCTTGAGCGCACGGAGATGCGAGGCGCTCACGGTCGGCGCGGACGTTCGTTTCTGCGCGGGCAGCGGGAGCGGGAGCGTGAGTGACGCGGCGAGCACGACGAGCAGCGCGCGACCGACGAGTGAGGACAGCATGTGGGGACGTGACGTGCGCATGCGGAGCCTCTGGGTGAAAATGGGAGCGAGGAGTGGGAAGGCGCCGCTAATTAGCCGTCGGATCGCGCGTCCGTCAATCACGCGGGGATCACCGCCGCACCCACTCTTTCGCATGCGTCGCCCGGAGACTAGAGTAGCACTCCAACAGCATCCTCCCCGGGGCGCGGATCTCACCGCGCCCCGATCGATTCAGCAGCACCGGCGTCTCACTCCGGAGCTTCCGCATGCATCGCCCTCTCCGTTCGCGTGTTCGCCGCGCGTCGAGCTCGCATCGGCTCGCACTCGCCCTGCCGTTCGCGTTCGCCGCCATCGCATCCGCGCTGACGCTCGCCCCCGCGCTCGCCGCGCAGGGCGTGATGGGCTACTATCGCTATCCGACCATCCACGGCAACGAGATCGTCTTCTCTGCCGAAGGTGATCTGTGGGGCGTGAGCACATCGGGCGGCGTCGCGCATCGCATTACCACGCACCCGGCCGAGGAATCGCACCCCTCGATCTCACCCGACGGCAAGACGCTCGCCTTCTCCGCGAGCTACGAGGGACCGACCGAGGTCTACACGATGCCGATCGATGGCGGCGTGCCGGTGCGCCGCACGTACGAGGGCGCGAATGCATCTGTGATCGGGTGGACGCCCGACGGCAAGGTGCTCTACGCCACGCGTCACTACTCGACGCTCCCCGAAGTGCAGCTCGCCACGATCGATCTCACGACGGGCACCCGTACGCTCGTCCCGCTCGCGCAGGCCGCCGACGGCGCGTACGACCCCACGGGGAAGACGCTCTACTTCACGCGCCTCCCGTTCCAGGGGAGCTACACCAAGCGGTACGCCGGTGGGATGGCGCAGAGCATCTGGCGCTTCGCATCGGGCGACGCCGAGGCGGTGCCGCTCACCGCGAGCTTCACGGGGACGAGCCGCTCGCCGATGGTGTGGAAGGGGCGCATCTACTTCGCGAGCGATCGCGACGGGACGATGAACCTCTGGTCGATGGATGCGAAGGGCGGCACACTCACGCAGCACACGTTTCACAAGGACTTCGACGTCGAATCGCCGCAGCTCGATGACGGGCGCATCGTCTACCAGCAGGGCGCCGACATCTGGCTGTACGACATCGCGGCGAACACCGACAAGAAGCTCGACATCCGCCTTGCGTCGGACTTCGATCAGATGCGCGAGCGGTGGATCACCAACCCGCTGGAGTGGGTCACGAACGCGCACCTCTCGCCGGATGGCGATCGCGTGGTGCTCACGGCGCGCGGCGAGCTGTTCGTCGTGCCGGTGGATGGCGCGCGCATCGTGCAGGCGACGCGCACCAAGCTCGCGCGCTATCGCCAGGGTCGCTTCATGCCCGACGGCAAATCGCTCCTCGCGCTCTCCGACGAGAGCGGCGAGCTGGAGTTCTGGCGCGTGCCGGCGAACGGTGTGGGGAAGGCGGAGCAGCTCACGTCGGACGCGAGCTTCCTGCGGTGGGATGGAATTCCATCACCGGACGGCAAGTACATCGCGCACTACGACAAGGATCAGCAGCTCTGGCTCTTCGATCTCGACGGGCGCAAGCAGCATCGCATCGCGGTGAGTACGCACGGCGGCTTCAGCGACATCAGCTGGTCCCCCGACTCGCGCTGGCTCGCCTTCGTCGAGCCCGCGGACAACGACTTCGATCAGATCAAGCTCTACGACGTGTCGACCGGCACCATCACGCCGCTCACCTCCGATCGCTACGACAGCGAGAGCCCCGCGTGGTCGCCCGATGGCAAGTGGCTCTACTTCCTCTCCGACCGCAACCTCGAGTCGTCCGTCGACGCGCCGTGGGGGAATCGGCAGCCCGAGCCCTTCTTCGATCGGCAGACGAAGATCTATCTCCTCCCGCTGCGCGCGCACTTCCGCTCGCCCTTCCAGCCGCCCGATGAGCTGTACGCCGCGAGCGACACCGCGAAGACGGTCGAGGTGCGCGCCGTCTCCGGCAGGACGGTGAACGTCCCCGCGGACACGACCGCCGCGGCCAAGATCAAGCAGCCGACGACGGCGCCTGTCGTCATCGATCTCGATGGGATTCAGTCTCGACTCCTCGAGGTCCCCGTGCCCGCCGGCAACTACTCCCGTCTCTCGACGAACGGCGCCGAGCTCTACTTCCTCTCGCGCGAGAATTCGCCCGAGCGCAAGACGGTGCTCCGCAGCTTCGCCATCGACAACAAAAAGGAGACGAAGCTCGAGACGGTGGTCGACGACGTGCGCAGCTACGAGCTCTCGGCCAACGGGAAGAAGCTCCTCGTGGGCAAGGTGGGCAACGGGACCGACTTCTACGTGTTCGATGTGCCGAAGCCCAAGGATCTCGCGAAGGCGAGGCTCGACCTCAAGGATTGGACCTTCTCCTTCGACCCGCGCGAGGAGTGGCACCAGATGTTCATCGAAGCGTGGCGGCTCGAGCGCGACTACTTCTACGATCGCGGGATGAACGGGATCAACTGGCCGGCGATGCGCGACAAGTATCTCCCGCTCGTGAGCCGAGTGACGAGCCGCGAGGAATTGAGCGACATTCTCGGCCAGATGATCGGCGAGCTCTCGGCGCTGCACATGTTCGTGCGCGGCGGCGACATGCGTGAGGGGCGCACGCAGATCGAGCCCGCCTCGCTCGGCGCGACGTTCGCGCGCGATGCGCGCGCCGGCGGATTTCGCATCGAACACATCGTCGAGACCGATCCCGATGCGCCCGATGATCGGAGCCCGCTCGCCGAGCCGGGGCTCGATGTGCACGAGGGCGACGTGATCACCGCGATCAACGGCATCCCTGCGCTCAGCTTGAGCGATCCGAGCGAAGCGCTGCGCGATCAGGCGGGGAAGCAGGTGCTGCTGCACGTGCGCGCGAAGAACGGCGACGCATCGCGCGATCTGATCGTCGTCCCGATCTCGGAGCGGAAGGACGCCGACCTGCGGTACGATCAGTGGGAGTACACGCGTCGGATCGCCGTCGATGAAAAGAGTCACGACACGATCGGCTACCTGCATCTCCGCGCGATGGGCGCGAACGACATCGCGCAGTTCGTGCGCGACTTCTACCCCGTGTTCAACCGCGACGGCCTCATCATCGATGTGCGCAACAACAGCGGCGGGAACATCGACAGCTGGATCATCGAGCGGCTCATGCGCAAGGCGTGGGCGTACTGGCAGCCGCGCGTG
>DASSNR010000385.1:0-4189 GCA_035687925.1 Gemmatimonadaceae bacterium
TGAGCTGTGGGTTGTGAGTGGGCGATGAGCCAACGGCGGTTTCGATCTCCGTGCTCAGAACCAAGCTCATCACCCAAAGCTCACAGCTCACCGCTCACGTCTCATCGCTCCAACCCGTACGCCTTCCCATCATACGCAACCCCTCCCCACGCGGTCGTCGCGTCGTGCTCGAAGACGGCGAGCCACCCTTCCTTCACGACGCGCGCCAGGATGCGGCGCTTGGTTTCGAGCGTCACGAGCGGCTCCACGTCGTAGCCCATGATCCAGGGGAGGGGGAGATGGGCTGATGTGGGGACGAGGTCCGCGAGGTAGAGCGCGGCGTCGCCGCGCGACTCGATCAGGATGCTCTGATGAAACGGGACGTGGCCCGGCGTGGGGAGCGCCCGGATCCCCGGCACGATCTCACGCTCCCCCTCGACGAAGTCGAAGCGCCCCGCTTCGTGCACGGGGACGAAGTTGTGCGGGAAGTAGCTGGCCGCCGTCCTTTCGTTCGTATGCGTGGCGAAGTGGTACTCGCCGGCCTGCACCACATACCGCGCGTTGGGGAAGGAGAGCTTCACGCGACCGTCGGCATCGCGGTACGTGTTCCCCCCACAATGATCGAAGTGCAGATGGGTATTGATGACGAGCGCCACGTCCTCGGGACGATGGCCAGCGGCGCGAATGCCATCCTCGAGCGCTGTCGGCCCGTCGTGCCCGGCGTTCTCGATCCCGTAGATGTCGTAGAACTTCTCGTTCTCCTTGTTCCCCGCCCCGCTGTCGATGAGGATGAGCCCCACGTCGTGCTCGATGAGCAGACACCGCATTCCCATCGGGATCCGGTTCCGCTCGTCGGCTGGAATCCGTCGCTCCCAGAGCGGCTTCGGGACGACGCCGAACATCGCGCCGCCGTCCAGCTTTACCGGACCAGCCTGGATGGCGTGGACGGTCCACGCACCGATCGTCCGTGTCTCGAGCAATTGCGGCGGCGCAGTCACGCAGTCGAGTCCTTGCTGTTGCGTTGCGGGAGTGCAGTGGCGGCCGCAGTCCGGCGGCGGCGCGTCCTGAGCAGGCGCTCCAGATCGCTCCAGCAGTGGCACTCCCGCTCCCGCGCTTCGGCCAACAGACGGAGCAGGATGTGCGCGGTCGCGATCGCATCGCCCCCAGCGCGGTGGCGGGCGGGTATCGTGATGCCGTAGTACTGCGCGAGGGCATCGAGGCGCCGACTCGGCAAGTGCGGGAGCACGCGTCGCGCGAGACGCACGGTGCAGAGCTGGCGAGCCGTGAGACCGCGCCCCGTCGCCCGCATCACTTCCGCCGTCAGAAATCCCCAGTCGAAGCGCGCATTGTGCGCGACGAAGACGTGTCCCTCGAGCAACCGCAGCACGTCCGGACACACCTCACGAAAGCGCGGCGCATTACGCACCATGGCCGACGAGATGTGTGTGAGCGCAGTGATGAACGCGGGGATAGAACGCTCGGGATTGATGAGCGTCTCGTACGTTTCCGTGATCACGCCATCGCGAACGACCACCGCGGCGATCTCCGTGATGCGGTCGCCATCGAAGGGGCGCATGCCGGTCGTCTCGACGTCGACGACCACGTACGAGAGCGACGCAAGGCTCTCGGGCGTTTCGGCTCCGCCCGCAGCGGCCGAGCCCGGTCGCGCGATCAGGTCCACGGATCGTCTCGCCGGACGGGGAGCGACATGCACCGCGGCCCGCCCCCTCCGCGCACCAGCTCACCGCCATCGAACGTGATCACCGCGCGCGTGCCGTCCGGCACGCGCGCTTCGCCGGTGAGAAACGCGACCGCGGGGATGATGCGGAAGCCCATCTTCTCCATCTCGCACAGCGTCGCCTCGTTGCGCGCATACGACATCACGACGCCGGGGCGCACCGCGAAGAAGTTGCATCCCGATGCCCACTGCTCGCGATCCTGCACGATGCGCCGGTCGCCGCCGCAGAGGATCGGCTCCATCGGAATGCCGACCGCCTGCAGCGCGGCGAAGACGTTGGGCATCTCGCGCATCTGCTGCTGTCCCTTGTGCCGATGCAGAATCGACAGCCGCTCGGCGCCGATGAAGTGCGGCGGGTAGACGACGCACAGGTCGCGATCGATCTGCGTGAAGATCATGTCGAGATGGATCGCCGTGTTCTCCTTCGGCATGACGACCACGATGACATCCGTCACGTGCGTCTGCTCGAAGAGCAGCGTCATGAGGTTGTCGATCGCCGCCGGGCTCGAGCGCTCGCTGAAGCCGATCATCACCGTGTCGGCACGCAGCGGATGGACGTCGCCCCCCTCGAGCGTGTAGTTGTGCCGCCGCTCGGCCGCGCCGTCGTACAGGATGCCGCTGTTCTGCAGCTTGGGGTGGTGCCGGAAGAGCGCCTTCATGATCAGCTCTTCCGACCAGCGGATGTCGTAGCGCATGGAGCCGATGAGCGCGTGCGTCCCCATCACCATCGCGGTGTCGCGCGTGAAGAGCAGATTCGGGAGTGGCGGGAGCATGTAGCCCGTCTCGTTGAGCGTGCGGGCGAGCGGACCCGGCTCTTCCTCCACACCTTCGATGAGCATCCGCGCGAGCTCCGCGGGACGCCGCTCGGTGAACTCCCTCGCGAGCGGGCTCGATGGGACGATGTCCGTCATCTCGCGGATCAGGAAATCGCGCGCGTCCTCCGATTGCAGCACGTCGGCGAGCATGTTCGAGACGAAGTAGACGTCCGCGAACCGCTCGAGGATGGCGACGAAGTGGCGATGCTCGCGCTCCGCGATCTCGACGTCGATGATGTCGTCGTAGAGGTAGTCTTCGCGGGTCTCGGGTGTGACGGCGAGGAGCTCGGGTCCGGGCGTGTGAACGAGGACGGCCTGCAGCCGACCGATCTCCGACGTGACGTGAACTGACATGATCCCCGAAGATAACCCGCCTGGAGTCGGCACGGAACGGCGCGACGGGTGTGCTGGCGGAGCGCGTCGCCGTCCGCTAACTTGTGAATCAATTCACAAGACAGCCGACCGCCGTGAAACACATAGCCGAATCCACCGTTCGACGCCTGTCGCTGTACCTCCGCTTCCTCGAAGAATTCGAAGCCCGCGGGCACACCACAATCTCCAGCGATGAGCTCGCGGCACGCGGTGGCACCACCTCCGCGCAGGTCAGAAAGGATCTCTCGTTCTTCGGATCCTTCGGGAAGCGCGGGCTCGGCTACTCCGTGCCCGAGCTTACGGGCCGCCTGCGCGAGATCCTCGGACTGCAAAAAGAGTGGCGCGTCATCATTATCGGCGCGGGAAAGATCGGCGCTGCGCTCGCGCAGTATGAGGGCTTCCGGCAGCGCGGCTTTCACGTCGCCGCGGTCTTCGACTCCGACCCCGCGAAGGTGGGGCAGACGCTCGACGGCGTTGTCGTGCGGAGCATCGCCGAGCTCGAGCGCGTGACCACCCGCGAGCACCCGGACATCGCCGTCATCACCGTTCCCGCGCATGCCGCACAGCGGGTCGCGGATCAGGTCATCGCTGCGGGGGTGCGCGCCATCATGAACTTCGCGCCACTGCGCCTCCAGGTCCCCGAGTCCGTTGCACTCAAGACCGTGAACATGGCACTCGAGCTCGAAGGGCTGTCGTTCGCGCTGAGCAACGGCCGCGACGCGGAGCTACGCGACAGCAACTCGTAACAGCGCCGCGAACTGGTCGGGTGTAAGCGACTCCGGGCGCGCATCCGGCGCAATGTCGCTCGCCCGCAGAAGCTCCTCCGCGCGCGACGCGTCGACGTCGAGCACCGTGCGGATGACGCGTCGCATCTGCTTGCGGCGCAGACCGAAGCTTGCCTGCACGAGCGACCGGTACGGCGCTGCCTCCGCCGGTGCAATCGCTGGATGCGGTCGAGGCGTAACGCGCACCACAGCGGATTCTACGGCGGGCGGCGGCTGGAACGCGCCGGCGGGCACCTTGAACAGCTTCTCCACCGCAGCGAGCGCCTGCAGGTTCACCGACAGCGCGCCGTAATCGCGGGAACCCGGTGCCGCCGCCATGCGGTCCGCCACTTCGCGCTGCACGAGAAACACGGTGCGCTCCGGTCGCGGCGCCTCGAGCGCGTGGAAGAGGATCGGCGTCGTGATGTAGTACGGCACATTGCCGATCAGCGCGTACGGCCCACCGGCGATCTCGCCGAGCGGCACGTCGAGCACGTCGGCCTCCAGCACCGTGATGCCCG
>DASSNR010000387.1:0-3744 GCA_035687925.1 Gemmatimonadaceae bacterium
GCTCGGCGCACGGATGACCATCCCCGCGAGATGCGCGGCGCCCGCGTCCTCGCACGCCGCGAGCGCGCCCATCTGCGCGAGGATGCGTGAGGCCTGCGGGCTCAGGTACTCGGCGCACGTCTTGTCGCGCGGGAAGTGCGCGCGGTCGACGAGGAGCACGCGTGCACCGGCGCGCGCGAGCGACCACGCCGTCGAGCACCCGGCGGGTCCCGCGCCGACGACGATGACGTCCGCGTCGTCAGTCATCGCGACACGAGCGGCGCGGCATGCACGCCGCGCTGCGCACGGCTCCCACGCTCGGGGCGCGGCGCATCGCTCATCCGACCGCTCGCGCGAGCCGCTGGAAGAGCGCCATGTAGCGCCAGTGCGGCCGCGGCAGGTGCAGCAAGGATGCGAGCCGCGTGAGATACGGGAGCAGCGGCGAGCGCGAATCGGCCGAGAACATGAAGCGCGGATAGCGCGCGGCGAAGGCGCGCAGTCGCGCGATCGCGGTATCGGCGTCGAGCGCCGACGAGAAGTAGAAGGCAGGCGCGAGGAGCGGATCATCGTGCGAGACGACGCCTTCGTCCATCGCGATGCGGTGCAGCGTCGTGCCCGGATAGATGCGCAGCCCGACGGTGAGGTACACCGCGTCGCCGCGCTCCAGCCGCCACGCCGCGAAGCGCAGCGTCTCCTCGAGCGTGGCCGGCGTCTCCCCCGGTCCCCCCACGAGAAAGATCCAGAGCACACCGAGCCCCGCCCGCTCGACCCGCTCGGCCACGTCGCGCACACGAGCGACGTCGAATCCCTTCTGCAACCGGTCGAGCACGGGATCGCTCGCGCTCTCGGCGGTGATGCCGAGCCAGCGGAAGCCCGCGCGATGCATGAGGTGCAGCAGCTCATCGGGCGCGGCCGCGGGCGTGAAGTTCGTCGTGTCGAGGTGCACGCGGAGATCGCGGCGGATGATCGCCTCGCACACCGCCATCGCGTGCCGCGGCGGCGCGTTGAAGGTGGAGTCCACGAACTCGAAGCGACGCACGCCGGCCGCACGGCGCAGCTCGGCCATCTCGTCCACCACGCGCTCCGGGTCGCGCAGGCGATAGCCCCACCCTTCGACGTTGAGGTACGTGCAGTAGATGCACTTGAAGACGCACCCGCGCTTGGTCTGGATGGGGACGGTCGCGCCGCGCCGCTCGTAGGCCCGCAGGTCGAGCCAGCGATGCATCTGCGCGAACGGGAGCGCATCGAGGTCGGCGTCACCCCCGGGCGGCGTCATCTCGATGCGACCATTCACCCGCCGCACGATGCCGGGGATGGCGCCGGCCGTTCGCCCCGATGCGAGCGCGTTCACGAGCGCGACCGTCGCCCGCTCGCCATCGCCCGCGACCGCGTACTCGACGTCGAGCGTGCGGAAGAGTGCGTCGGGCGCGACGCCGAACGCGGCGCCGCCGGCGATCGTGTGCGCGTCGGGCGCGGCATCGCGGATCGTCTGCAGGATGGCAGCCTGCTCCGGCGTGTAGTGCCGGAGCGCGATCGAATCGCTATTGTCGAGGTTGCGGACGGAGAGGCCGACGACGTCCGGGTGGAAGTCGCGCACGGCGTCGCGAACTGCTCGGTGCGGATCGCGCACGAAGCAGAGATCGGTGACGTGCACCTCGTGTCCCGCCGCATCGAGCGCGGAGGCGACACATGCGACGCCGTTGGCGACCACGGGCTGCGGCGCACGCTCGCGGTTGGCGCTCACGAGGAGCACGCGCGGCCGCGTGGACGTTGCGTGCGGCGACATCACACGAGGGTGAGCAGTGCGACGCCCGCGCCCACCAGACTCGCCAGCGCGTTCACCGAATCGTTGTCGAGCCATGCGAGTCCTCCTGCCGGCACGGTGCTCGAGCCGCACGTGTGCACGAGCCGCTCGGTCGCCGTCTCGCACTGCACGCACCGCCGCCGCGATTGCCAGAGCGCGCCGAGGAGCGAGTCGGCGAGCGCGCCGGCCACGCCGCCGACGAGCGCCGCGCGCGCAACCGATGCCGGCCACCCCAGCGCGAAGGCGACGCCCGCCACGAAGAGCGCGCCGGCGAGCGATGCGAGCAAGCCCGGGGCCGTCACGCCGCCGGAGACGCCGGCGTCCACCTGGCGCCACGTGGTGAGGAGACGCGGCCGGCGTGCCACGAGCGTTCCGATCTCCGTGCCCCACGTGTCGGCCGACGCCGCCGCGAGCGCACCGGCGCCGATGGCCGGCCACCCGGACCAGCGCGTGAGGAGCGCGAGGAGCGCAGCACACGCGAACAGTCCGCCGTTCGCGAGCACCTGCATCGCGTCGCGCGTCCCGCCCTTGGCGACGATGCTCGAGGTGCGCCGCTCCTTCACCTCGGTGCCGAATCGTGAGAGGGCGCTCGACGACACGAAGAACGCGATGAGGAGAATCCCCCAATCCCACCCGGCCGCGATGCACACTGCGCCGACGATCGTCGCAGCGATGGCGCCGCTCCGCGAGAGCGAGCCGGCTCTATAGGCGACGAGCGCGATGGCCGCCGCGAGGACGACGCCGAGGCCAGCGCGCACGATCATGAATCGTGTCGCGCGGTCTCCTCGTCCATGAGCGCGCGGAAGATCCGCTTGCGAAGCGACGGCGGAGCCTTCTCGATCTGCGCGCGCTTCTCCAGGAAGCGCAGGAACACCCGCTCGTGCTCGAACTCGGGGTAGCATCGCTTGCACACCACGAGGTGCGAGCGGATCTGCTCCTCCACCTGCGGCGTCAGCTCGCCGTCCAGGAACTCGTAGATGCGTTGGACAACTTCCGAGCACGTCATCGGCGTCGAGGCGTTGCCGGGTATTGAATCGGTCATGGCCGCGCGCGGCTCCCTCTGGACGTTGGACGGTGGGGCTCTTCTCGAAGAGTGTGGGCGCTTTCCACGCTCGCGCAAGATGGTGCGCGTGCCGTCCGCACGTGGATGTAAGCGTTTGCGACCGCGAGTCGTTCCCACGCGAGCGTGAAAATCCTTGAACGGTATGCGGAGGCGCGTTAGGTTGGGTCCTGTCTCACCCCCACCCCACTCATGTCCACCACGGTCGACGCGCTCCTCCCCCTAAGCTTCCTCGAGGCCGTTCGCAGCGTCGATACGCCCGACGGCGATCTGGAAGCCGAATTCGTCCCCGAGCTCCGCAACAAGCGACTCGGCCTGAGCGAGACCGTGTACGTCCAGATTCGCCGCTACAGCGAGGCTGCCAAGCACAACCGGCGTACAGTGCAGGACGAGGCCGCGGCGCTCGCCAAGCTCATCGGCCGCCGCCCCGACGCCGCCATGGTGTTCCAGGCCGCCGGCCGCTACCTCGCTCGTGAGGCGTATCTCACGATTCCGAGCCCCACGCGCCGCATGCTCGCCGGGCTCCCTTCGCTCCTCGGCCGCCCCTTCGCGCTTGCCCAGGTCCGCCGCATTGCGCGCCGCTACTTCAACGGCACGGTGCGCCGTATCGGCTCGTCGGTGATGCTCGAGGTGTCGAGCTCCGTCACCCTCGAGAGCGCACCGCCCGGCGTCGGGTGCCTCTACTACGAGGCGTGGCTGCGCGAGCTGCTGCGTCTCCTGTCCGCAGGCGGCAACGGCTCGATCGAGCACGTACGATGCGCGGGGCGAGGAGACGGGGTGTGTGAGTGGAGGGCGGGGTGGGGGAGGGGATGAGCTGTGAGCTATGAGCTGTGAGCGTTGGGCCATGAGTTAGAGGCGTTCTGGATCTCCGTGCTCACAACCCAACTCACAGCCCACAGCT
>DASSNR010000388.1:0-6395 GCA_035687925.1 Gemmatimonadaceae bacterium
GATCTCCGTGCTCACAGCCAAGCCCATAGCCCAAAGCTCACAGCTCACCGCTCCTCTCTCCCTTGCGCCCGCTACCTCGCCAGGCGAACGTCTACATTATGCCCAACCATCTGGCGGGGGAGACCAGCCCGTATCTGCTGCAGCACGCTGGCAATCCGGTGGACTGGCATCCGTGGGGATCGGTGGCGCTGGAGCGCGCGAAGCGCGAGGACAAACCGATCCTCCTCAGCATCGGCTACTCGGCGTGCCATTGGTGTCACGTGATGGAGCGCGAGTCGTTCGAGGACGAGAACACCGCGCGCCTCATGAACGACCTGTTCGTGAACATCAAGGTCGATCGCGAGGAGCGCCCCGACCTCGATGCGATCTACATGAGTGCGGTGCAGGCCATGACGGGACACGGCGGCTGGCCGATGACCGTCTTCCTCACGCCGGACGGTCTCCCATTCTACGGCGGCACGTACTTCCCGCCGGACGATCGCCCGGGACTTCCGTCGTTCCAGCGCGTGCTCCGCTCGGTGGCCGACGCGTTCGCCGAGCGCCGCAGCGATGTGGAGCACGCGGCGTCCGCAATGGCCGAGATGTACGAGAAGACGCAGGCGGCGCTCGCCCCGAGCGGCACGCTCACGCCGCGACTGCTCGAGCGCGCGTATGATCGCATCGTGCAGGGGTACGACGCGCGGCACGGCGGCTTCGGCGGCGCCCCCAAGTTCCCGCAGACGATGGTGCTCGATTTCCTGCTCCGCTACTGGCGGCGCACGGGCACCGAGCCCGCACTCGGGATGGTACGTCATTCATTCCTCGCGATGGCGTACGGCGGGATCTACGATCAGCTCGGCGGCGGCTTCCACCGATACGCCGTCGATGGCGCGTGGCTCGTGCCGCACTTCGAGAAGATGCTCTACGACAACGCGCTGCTCGCCCGCCTCGGCGCGCATCTCTTCCAGGCGACGCACGATCCGGAGATCCGCCGCATCACCGAGGAGACCATCGAGTGGGTGGCGCGCGAGATGACGTCGCCGGAAGGCGGCTTCTACTCCGCGCTCGATGCGGACAGCGAAGGCGAGGAGGGAAAATTCTATCTGTGGATCGAGCGCGAGCTCGCGACGTTGCTCGGCGCGGACGCGCCGCTCGTCGAGGCGTACTGGGGCGTCACCAAACAGGGGAACTTCGAGGGGAAGAACATCCTCCACGTGCCGGCCGCGCCTTCCGACGCCGCCGCGCGTGCCGGCGTGACCACTGATGCATTGCAGCATGCCGTGTCGCGCGCGCGTCCCATTCTCTATGCCGAGCGATCGACGCGCGTGTGGCCGGCGCGCGATGACAAGATGCTCGCATCGTGGAATGGACTCATGCTGCGCGCCATCGCCGATGCCGCGCGCGTGTTCGGCCGCGAGGACTATCGCGACCTCGCGCTGCGGAACGGCGAGTTCCTCTTCACGACGCTCGTGCAGGGCGGACGCGTACTGCGCTCGTACCGGGACGGCAGGGCGAAGCACACCGGCTTCCTCGAGGACTACGCCGCCGTCGCACTCGGCGCGCTCGCGCTCTACGAGCTGACCTTCGATCGCGTGTGGCTCGACCGCGCGATCGGGTTGGCCGATGCGATCGCCACCTGGTTCTGGAACGACGAGCTCGGCGGGTTCTTCGATACGCCGCGCGATCACGAGGCGCTGGTCACGCGCCCGCGCGAGATCACGGACAACGCCGTCCCCTCCGGCACCTCGCTCGCCGCCGATCTCTTCCTCCGCCTCGCCGAGCTCACCGGCGATGCCGACCTGCGCCACCGCGCCATGCATGTGCTGGAGAGCGTGGCCGAGCCGCTGGCGAACTATGCCCACGCGTTCGGGTACATGCTCGGGGTTGCGGAGATGGCCGTCTTCGGCGCCGTGGAGGTCGCGCTGGTCGGCGATCCGGAGAGCGCGGGGTACCAGGCGCTCGACCGGGAGCTGGCCGCGCACTACGTGCCTGCGCTGGTGCTCGCCGGCGGCGCGCCGTCGGCGTCCCAGGGGATCGCGCTCCTACGCGATCGAGGGATGCGAAACGGCGACGCGACCGCGTACGTCTGCAGGGAATACGCGTGTCAAACGCCGGTGACCGCGGCGGCGGAGCTCGGGCGCCAGCTCGAGGATGCAGTGCGCGCGGTCTCGCCCGGCGCTCTTCCCACCACCTGATGGGAGCAATGGGGTCAGCGTCCTGTGATCACTCGCGATCACAGGACGCTGACCCCATTGCTCCCGCTCAACCAACGAGGCCGAGAGGCCGCTTCCACAGGCGACACCGCACGGCAACGGAGCGGTCAGCGTGTGCGTAGGTAAAGGATGACCAGCTTTGATATTCCGTCGCCGCGGCGACACCCGTTCACGCTCCGCGCGATGTCCATGCTGTTCGCGGCCGGAGGGCTCGCGATGTCGCTCAGCGGATGCATTCATAATCCCCCAGCGGTCGACGGGGTGCAGAGCACCGCGCCGACGCCGCACGATTTCTGGAAGCCGCCGGCATCCGTGCTCCGGCAGGACACCGCGCCGCACCCTGCAGCGACCCCGCCCATCGTCCCCGTCGATCTGGAATCGAGGATCCAGCAGCTCACGCTGACGGACGTCATCGATCTCGCGCTGCGAAACAATCCCGCGACGCGGGTGAGCTGGGCACAGGCGCGCTCCACCGCCGCGCTGTACGGCGTCGAGCAGAGTGCGTACTACCCGGCGCTGACCCTCACCGGCACGTACGGGACGAGCAAGTCGATCACCGCGAACTCGCGCGTGCCGGGACCGCGCACGCAGTACGGTCCCACGCTCTCGCTCTCCTACCTGCTGCTCGACTTCGGCGGCCGGTCCGGCCACGTCTCCGCTGCACGCCAGGCCGTGTTCGCCGCAAACCTGACGCACAACGCGACGGTGCAGGACGTCGTGCTCCAGGTCGCGAGCGCGTACTTCACGTACATGTCCACGAAGGCGCTGCTCAACGCGCAGCAGTCCACGGTGCAGGAAGCGACCGCGAACGTGCAGGCCGCCGAGCAGCGGCACCAAGTGGGGCTCGCGACGATCGCCGACGAGCTGCAGGCCAAGACCGCGCTCGCCCAGGCGCAGCTCACGCTCGAGACCACGCAGGGAAATCTGCAGGCGGCCCGCGGCGCGCTGGCCGTGGCCATGGGGCTCCCGGCCAATGCGCCGTACGACATCGAGCCGGAACCGAACCCGGTGCCCGTGCAGAACCTCGCCGAGAGCGTCGACAGTCTCATCGCGCGCGCGGTGCGGAACCGCCCCGACCTCGAGGCGGCGCGTGCGCAGGTGCAGCAGTCGCTCGCGCAGATCCGCGTCAGCAAGGCGGCCGAGCTGCCCTCGCTCATTGTCACCGGGAACATGGGACAGACGTACTCGAACATCAGCGCCTTCCAGGGGAACAATTACTCCGTGCAGCTCGGACTCTCGTTCCCGCTCTTCACCGGCTTCTCGCACACGTACGATGTCATGAGCGCCGAAGCGGATGCCGAGGCGGCACAGTCCAAAGCGGCGGGGCTCGCGCAACAGGTCGTCAATCAAGTGTTCACGTCGTACTACGCACTCCAGACCGCGACCCAGCGCGTGAAGACGAGCGACGTGCTGCTGGCGAGCGCCGAGCAGTCGGAGCAGGTCGCTCGGGGGCGTTATACTGAAGGGGTCGGCAGCATTCTGGATCTTCTCACCGCGCAAAGTGCGCTCGCCGACGCGCGGGCGCAGCAGGTGCAGGCACGATGGGTGTGGTACACGGCGCTCGCGCAGCTCGCGCACGATTCCGGCATCCTCGGCTTGCACGGCGAGGCGCCGCTTCCGTTCTCTTCGGACTCTACGGATCGGTAACAAGGATGAAGGCATACATGCACCACGTCGCTCGTCGTACTCGGACCGCTCGCGCGGCGGCGCTCGCCGCCGTCGGGCTCGGCCTCGTGGCGGGATGCACGAAGAAAAAACCCGATCTCCACCCACCGGTCTCGGTCGCCGTCGCGTCCGTGGACCGTGCGGCGGTGCCGTACGACATCAATGCGAACGGTACCGTCGAGCCACTGCAGACGGTGGCCGTCGAGTCGCAGGTGGGCGGCGTGCTCACGAAGGTGGCGTTCACCGAGGGCGATGAGGTGCGCGAGGGGCAGGTGCTCTTCCAGATCGATCCGCGCCCGTACCAGGCCGCGCTGGCGCAGGCGGAGGCGACGCTCGCGAAGGACGAGGTACAGGCCGCGAACGCGAAGCGCGACGCCGAACGGTACGCAGCGCTCGTGAAGAAGGACTACGTGACGCAGTCGCAGGCGGATCAGGCGGCCGCAACGGCGCAGTCGCTCGCCGCCGCGGTGAAGGCCGACAGCGCAGCGGTCGAGACCGCGCGCCTCAACCTCGACTACACCACGATCCGCGCGCCCATCTCGGGACGCACCGGCGGTCTGCTCGTCCACCTCGGCAACCTCGTGAAGGCGAACAGCACGACGCCGCTCGTCGTCATCAACCAGATCCGTCCCATTCTGGTCCGCTTCGCGGTGCCGCAACGCGACCTGCCGGACATTCAGCACTACAGCGCCGGGAACGCGCTGGCGGTTCACGCCATTCCTGGACAGGACTCATCGACCGCACCGGTGAATGGGACGCTCGCCTTCGTGGACAATAACGTGGACACGACCACAGGCACGGTGACGCTCAAGGCGAAGTTCTCGAACAGCTCGGGCACACTCTGGCCCGGACAGTTCGTGACCGTGGACCTGCAGCTCTTCGTGCAGCACGATGCGCTCATCGTCCCCTCGCAGGCCATCATGCAGAGCCAGGATGGGAGCTACGTCTTCGTGGTCACGCAGGCCGGCACCGCCGAGCAGCGGCCGGTCACCGTGGGACGGTCGGTCGGGAACACCGTCATCGTGGCAAAAGGGTTGACGCTCGGCGAGCGCGTCGTCACTGACGGGCAGTCGCGTCTCTCGCCAGGCGCCAAGGTGGATGTCCGGTCGGTCGCACCGAGCCGGCAGGAGGCGGCATCGTGAACATCACGGGCCTGTTCATCAAACGCCCCGTCATGACCACGCTGGTCATGGTGGGGATTCTCGTGTTCGGTATCATGGGGTACCGGCTGCTGGCGGTGAACGACCTGCCGAACGTCGACTTCCCCACGATCTCGGTGAGCGCGAGCCTGCCGGGCGCCAGCCCGGAGACGATGGCGTCTGCCGTCGCGACGCCGCTGGAGAAATCGTTCTCCACGATCGCCGGCATCGACAACATGACGTCGAGCAGCCAACTCGGATCGACGTCGATCACCATTCAGTTCGCGCTCGACCGGAACATCGACGCCGCCGCGCAGGACGTGCAGTCGATGATCTCGAAGACGCTGCGCCAGCTGCCGCCAGGGATCCAGCCGCCGTCGTACCGGAAGGTGAACCCGGCCGACTCGCCGATTCTCTACCTCACGCTCACGTCGAACGTCCTGCCGCTCTCCACGCTCGACGAGTACGGCGAGACGTTCATGGCGCAGCGCATCTCGATGGTGAGCGGCGTCGCGCAGGTGTCGGTGTACGGCTCGCAGCAGTACGCCGTGCGCATCCAACTCGATCCGGCCGCGCTCGCCTCGCGCGGGATCGGGATCGATGAGGTGGCGAACGCGGTCGATGCGCAGAACGCGAACATGCCGACGGGCGTGCTGTGGGGGACGCACAAGGCGTACACGGTACAGGCCGACGGGCAGCTCAACGACGCCAAGCAGTTCCGTCAGCTCGTCGTCGCCTACCGCAACGGCTCGCCGGTGCACCTCGGTGACCTCGGCAAGGTGCTGGACGACGTGCAGGACAACAAGAACGCGAGCTGGTTCAACGGCGAGCGGTCGATCGTCCTCGCCGTGCAACGGCAGCCGGGGACGAACACCGTCGCCGTCGCCGATGCGGTGAAGGAAGCGATCGCGGGGATGCGCTCCGAGATTCCGCCCGCGGTGCAGATCCACACGCTGTACGATCGCTCGGTGTCGATCAAGGAGTCCGTGAACGATGTGAAGTTCACCCTGATGCTGACGCTCGGGCTCGTCGTCATGGTGATCTTCCTCTTCCTGCGCAACGTGCCGGCCACGATCATCCCGAGCCTCGCGCTCCCGATGTCCATCGTCGGCACCTTCGCGGTGATGTACCTGCTCGGTTACAGCCTGGACAATCTGTCGCTGATGGCGCTCACGCTCGCCGTGGGCTTCGTGGTGGACGATGCCATCGTGATGCTCGAGAACATCGTGCGCCATCTCGAGATGGGGAAACGACCGCTCGAGGCGGCACTCGAGGGCGCACGCGAGATCGGCTTCACGATTCTCTCGATGACGCTGTCGCTGACCGCGGTGTTCATCCCGATCCTCTTCATGGGCGGGATCATCGGCAAGCTGTTCCACGAATTCGCCGTCACCATCGG
>DASSNR010000389.1:0-5291 GCA_035687925.1 Gemmatimonadaceae bacterium
TGCCGAGACTCGTCAACTTCGTCACACAGACGCCGGGGCTGTCGAGCATCGCGAAGGCCATGGCGGGGATGGCGCAGGAGCGCCAGATCCCGCGCTTCGCATCGCGCACCTTCACGAGTTGGTTCCGCGAGCGTGCGCCGAAGAACGTCGGCGCGCAGCGGGTGCTGCTGTGGCCCGACACGTTCAACAACTTCTTCTACCCGGCAACGCTCGCCGCCGCACTCGAGGTGCTCGAGGACGCGGGCTTCCAGGTGATCGTCCCCGAGCAGTCGCTCTGTTGCGGGCGTCCGCTGTACGACTTCGGGATGCTCCCGCAGGCGAAGCGGCAGCTGCAGCAGATTCTTCGCGTGCTCGAGCCGGAGATCGCGGCCGGCACGCCGCTCGTTGGGCTCGAGCCGAGTTGCGTGACGGTCTTTCGCGACGAGATGGTGGGGCTCTTCCCCGCCGATCAGGTCGCCCATCGTCTCTTCACGCAGACGTTCCTGTTCGGCGACTTTCTCGCGACGCACGCGCCGGACTACACGATCCCCGAGCTGCACCGGAAGGCGCTCGTCCACGGCCACTGCCATCACAAGGCGGTGATCAAGATGGATGGCGAGGAGAAGGTGCTGAAGGCGATGGGGCTCGACTATCAGCTCCTGAACGACGGCTGCTGCGGCATGGCGGGCTCGTTCGGCTTCGAGGCTGACAAGTACGACGTGTCGATCGCAGCGGGCGAGCGCGTGATGCTCCCCGCGGTGCGCGGCGCGGACGAGGACACGCTGATCATCACCGACGGCTTCAGCTGTCGCGAGCAGATTCGCGAGTGCACCGATCGCACGGCCGTCCACGTGGCCGAAGTGCTGCAGCTCGCCTTGCATCAACAGCGGCTCAACGGGACGGCGACGAAGAAGCCCGAGGTGCAGGTGGCCCACCTCGCTCCGAAGGCGCTCGCCGAGCCGACGACGGCGCCGGTCCGCACCGCGTTGATCGCCGGTGCATCGTTGGCGGCCGCAGGGTTGCTGGTACGATTCCTTCAGAAGCGGAAGTCGCAGGGGAACCCGAACGTGCGCGCGTGAGCGAACATGCCCGCACTCTTCCCACGCTGGAGCAACGTGGCGTTCCGCGTGGCGCTTCTTTTCGGAGCACTCGTGCTCCTGGGCGTCCCGTCGTTCCTGATGGGTTGGGTGCGGACCCCGGCGGTCACCGAGCAGTACTCGAGCCCCGTGCAGCCCGTGCCGTTCGATCACGCGATGCATGCGGGCGCACTGGGCATCGATTGTCGCTACTGCCACAGCACGGTCGAGCGCTCGGCGTCAGCGGGAATTCCCGCCACGAGCGTGTGCGTCCCCTGTCATAACCAGGTCTGGTTCCAGAGCCCGGTCTTCGCACCTGTGCGGCGCAGCCTCGCCACGAACCAGCCGATCGCGTGGCAGCGCGTGAACAAGCTGCCGGACTTCGTGTTCTTCAACCACGCGATCCACGTTAACAAGGGGGTGGGGTGTGAGTCGTGTCACGGGCGGGTGGATGAGATGCACCGCATCCAGCAGGCGGCGCCGCTCACCATGGGGTGGTGTCTCGACTGTCATCGGGATCCCGCGCCGCATCTGCGCCCGGTCGAGCAGATGACGGCGATGGGGTGGACGCCGATCGAGCCGCAGAACATCCTGGGCGCCGATCTGATGAAGCGCTACCACGTGCAGCGCTTCACGAACTGCACGGCATGTCATCGCTAGGGAGCGACGACCATGCGCGATGACCGGCGCGCCTCGTGGCAGGCGGTACTGCGCGACCGACAGGGACGCGACTACTGGCGCGGGCTCGATGAGCTGCTCGATACGCCCGAGTTCCGCGATGCGCTCGCGCACGAGTTCCCGATGGGCGCGGCCGAGCGTGGGGATGGCATCAATCGACGGAGCTTCTTCAAGCTGCTCGGCGCGAGCCTCGCGTTGGCGGGCGTGGGCGCGTGCACGAGCATGCCCGACGAAAAGATCCTCCCGTACGTCAACCAGCCGCCGGAGATCACGCCGGGGATCCCGCTGCACTACGCGACGTCGATGGTGCTCGACGGATACGCGACCGGGCTGCTCGTGGAGAGCCACGCCGGGCGGCCGACGAAGATCGAGGGGAATCCCGACCATCCCGCGAGCCTCGGCGCATCGGGCGTCTACGAGCAGGCGTCGGTACTCGAGCTGTACGATCCGCACCGCGCACGCGCGATGCGCTCGCCGCAGGGGCGCGCGACGTGGAGCACGTTCGCGCAGACGTTCAGCCCCACGTCGCTGCGCAATCACGTCGGTGCGCGCGGCGCGGGACTTCGCGTCCTCCTCGAGCCGACGTCGTCGCCGCTCACAGCCGAGCTCCTCGCGCGACTGCACGACGCGTATCCGGACGCGGTGGTGTACTTCTACTCGCCGCTCGAGTCGCAGTCGGCCATCGCGGGAGCACGGAGCGCCGTCGGCCGTCCGATCGACACACAGTACGACTTCCATCACACGGACGTCGTCCTCGCGCTCGACTCGGACTTCCTCGCGCGCGGCCCGTTCCATCTACGCTACGCGCGCGACTTCGCGGCGCGCCGGCACATCGCGCGCCCCGTCGATGAGATGAACCGGTTGTACGTGGCCGAAGCGATGCTCACGCCCACGGGGAGCCTGGCCGACAACCGGCTGCGGATTCGCGCGTCGGAGATCGAGTCACTGCTCGCGGGCGTACTCGCCGAGGTGGTCATCGCACTCGGCCTCAAGCCGCCGGGCATTCCGCCGGTGTTTACCGATGCCCTCGTGCGCCATCGCACGAGCGCGGTGAGCACCGCGCATCGTGCCTGGATTCAGGCTGTCGCCCGCGACCTGCGCGCGAACGCCGGCCGGAGCATCGTGATCGCCGGCGAGCAGCAACCCGCGAGCGTGCACGCGATGGCGCACGTGCTGAACGCCGCGCTCGGCAACGTCGGCTCGACCGTGTGGCACACGCCGTCGCCCATCCTCGATGCCGGTGAGCCGACGCACGGACTCTTTCCGCTCATGGCCGAGCTGCAGAGCGGGGATGTCGACACGCTCGTGATCCTCGGCGGTAATCCCGCGTACACCGCGCCCGTCGACTTCGCGCTCGATCGTCGACTCCGCGCCGTGCCGCACTCGGTGTACGTCGGGCTGTTCGAGAACGAAACGGCGAGCGGCGCCCGCTGGTTCGTCCCGGCTGCGCACTACCTGGAGTCGTGGGGCGATGCGCGTGCGTACGACGGGACGGCGTCCGTCATCCAGCCGCTCATCGCGCCGATGTACGGCGGAAAGACCGTCGACGAAGTGCTCGCCGTGCTCACGGGCAACGCCAGCCCGAACGCGCACACGCTCGTGCAGGACGCGTGGCGCGGTCGCGCCGGGACTTCCGATTTCGCCACGTTCTGGGACACCACGCTTCACCGCGGCCTCGTGCGCGACTCCGCGTTCGCACGCATCCGAACGGCGCTGCACTGGGAGACGCTGACCCCCCTCATGCGAGGGCTCGCGAGCGACGCGGGGCCGGCATCCGTTGCGGGAGCGCGAGTCTCATCCGATACGAACGCCCCGGCACGCGCGGGGGCGAGTGCGCCGATCGTCGAAGTCGTCTTCCGGCAGGACGCGAAGGTCTACGATGGCCGCTTCGCGAACAACGCGTGGCTGCAGGAGCTCCCCGAACCGATGACGAAGCTCACGTGGGACAACGCCGCGATCGTGAGCCCCGCCACCGCAACGCGGCTCGGCATCGACACGGGCGATGTCGTCCAGCTGCATAACGGACAGCGGAGCATCCGCATACCCGCACTGATCCTTCCCGGCCATGCGGACGATTCCGTGTCGCTCCAACTCGGCTACGGGCGACGCGGTGCGGAGACCGTCGCCCGCGGCGTCGGCGTGGACGTCTCCACGCTGCGTGCGTCGACCACGCCGTACATCGCGACGGGATTCACGCTCGAGCGCACCGCAGAGCATCACAACCTCGCGATCACGCAGGAGCACTGGGCCATGCACGGCCGCGACATCGTGCGCCAGGCGACGATCGATGAGTATCGCCGGAACCCGCGCTTCACGGCGGCGCAGAACGCGCGCGTCCTCACGCTCTATCAGGAGAATCCGCTCGACACCGGCGACCAGTGGGCCATGACGGTCGATCTCAGTCTGTGCACCGGGTGCAGCGCGTGCGTCGTCGCCTGCCAGGCGGAGAACAACATCCCCGTCGTGGGGAAGAGCGATGTGCTCATGAGCCGCGAGATGCACTGGCTCCGCATCGACCGCTACTTCTCGGGGCCGCCCGACGATCCCGAGGTCGTCACGCAGCCGATGCTCTGTCAGCAGTGCGAGAAGGCGCCGTGCGAGTACGTGTGTCCCGTGAACGCGACGGTGCACAGCCCCGATGGGCTCAACGAGATGGTGTACAACCGGTGCGTGGGGACGCGCTTTTGCTCCAACAACTGCCCGTACAAGGTGCGCCGCTTCAACTGGTTCGACTACAACGCGGAGATCTCCGAGACCGAGGAGATGGTGAAGAATCCGCAGGTCACGGTGCGCGGTCGCGGCGTGATGGAGAAGTGCACCTTCTGCGTGCAGCGCATCCGCCGGAGTCAGATCGAGGCGCAGATCGAGGATCGCCCGCTGCAGCCGAACGAGGTACAGACGGCGTGTCAGCAGGCGTGCCCCACGCACGCGATCGTCTTCGGCTCATTCACCAACCCCGACTCGCAGGTGGCGCGCGAGCTCGAGCAGGACCGTGCGTACGCCGTGCTGCACGAGCTGGGGACGCAGCCCAGGGTGCGCTACCTCGCGCGCATCACCAACCCGAACCCCGCCGCCCGCGGCGAGGAAGGCTGATGGCGCAACCTGCCCCGCTCGCGCGACCCGTACCCCCGCTCCACGAGCATCCGGTCGTCCACGACCTCCCCGACAACGCCGCGCTCACCGATCAGCTCCTCTCGCCCAGCTGGACGAGCTCGAGGGTGTGGTGGGTGCTCTTTCTCATCTCGGGCGCGCTTTCGCTCCTCTTCCTCGCACTCATCTTCTACACGTTCGCGGTGGGCATCGGGGTGTGGGGGAACAACATCCCGGTGGCATGGGCGTACGCGATCACGAACTTCGTCTGGTGGATCGGGATCGGGCACGCGGGGACGTTCATCTCCGCGTTTCTCATCCTGCTCAATCAGCAGTGGCGCGCATCGGTGAATCGCATTGCCGAAGCGATGACACTCTTCGCGCTCGTGAATGCGATGCTCTTTCCGATTCTGCATCTCGGGCGCCCGTGGTTCTTCTACTGGCTCATCCCCTACCCCGCGACGATGC
>DASSNR010000390.1:0-12424 GCA_035687925.1 Gemmatimonadaceae bacterium
GGTGGAGAACCCCGCCACGAACAGTGCGAGGTTCGTACGGCGGAACGCCGCCGTGCCGCGCTCGATGTACGGCGCGCCGGCGGTGCGCGCCGCGTGCGCGTCCCGTGCGACTGCCGTCATGCCCGCTCCATCATCGCTGCCATCATCATCCATCGTGCTGCGTCCGATTGTCTCCGGTGCATCGCGCCGCATCGCGCTGCCCGATCGCACCCCGCCGTCCCCCGGCGCGAGCGAAAGCTACACGCATCGCGATCACGCGTGCGGCACGGCGCGCTGCACCCTGTCCCGCCGCGAGCCCGTGTGCGATACTATCGGTCCGGCGCTCGGTGCGGCGCCGAGCCGGCTTTCGTTCCTCGCTCCCGCATCCCGCGTGCGACCACCGATCACCGATCCCGCGAAGCACCCGGCATCACCCGCCGCATCGGACACGGCGGGGGGCGCGACGGCGTCCGACACCGACTCCACCGGGCGCACGCCGGGCACGAGCACCGCAACGCCGTCGTCGCGAGGACTCACCTCGGCGCTCCTCGGCGCGGCGTTTCTCATGGCCACGTCCGCGGTCGGGCCCGGCTTCCTCACGCAGACGGCGGTCTTCACCGAGCAGCTCGGCGCGAGCTGCGCCTTCGTCATCCTCGCCTCGATCCTCTTCGACCTCGGCGCGCAGCTCAACATCTGGCCCGTGATCGCCGTGAGCGGCCGCCGCGCGCAGGACATCGCGAACGCGCTGCTCCCGGGGCTGGGTGTCGCGTTGTCCGTGCTCGTCGCGCTCGGCGGGCTCGCGTTCAACGTCGGCAACGTCGCTGGCGCGGGGCTCGGGCTGAACGTGATGTTCGGCATCCCCGTGGCGACGGGCGCGCTCATCAGTGCGGTGATCGCGGTGGCGCTCTTTCTCATCAAGGAAGCCGGCCGCGCGATGGACCGCTTCGCGTTGGTGATGGGCTTCGTGATGATCGCGCTCACGTGGTACGTCGCCGTCGCGTCGCACCCACCGCTCGCCGAGGCGGCGCTGCGCACCGTGGTGCCCGAGCGCGTGGACGTGCTCGCCATCGTCACGCTCGTCGGCGGAACGGTCGGTGGGTACATCACCTTCGCCGGCGCGCATCGTCTGCTCGACGCCGGCATCAGCGGACCACGCGCCGTGGGGCGCGCGACGACCTCGGCCGCGACCGCGATCGGCGTCGCGTCGATCATGCGCGTGGTGCTTTTTCTCGCCGCGCTCGGCGTCGTCGCCAAGGGGCTCACGCTCGATCCGAAGAATCCGCCCGCTGCCGTGTTCCGCCTGGCGACCGGAAACGTCGGCTACCGACTGTTCGGCATCGTGATGTGGGCCGCGGCGATGACGTCGGTCGTGGGGGCGGCGTACACGTCGGTGTCGTTTCTCCGGCGCGCCGGCGGTGTGATCGATCGCCAGTGGACACGCGCCGTCGTCGCGTTCATCGTCGTCTCGACCACCGTGTTTCTCGTCGTGGGGCGCCCGGTCCGGGTGCTCATCCTCGTCGGTGCGCTGAACGGACTCATCCTTCCGGTCTCGCTCGGCGTAATGCTGGTCGCGGCCTACCGCCGCTCGATCGTCGGCGACTATCGCCACCCGCGCTGGCTCGCGGCTGCGGGCGCGATGGTGGCAGTGAGCATGATGATGCTCGGCGGGTGGACGCTGGTGACGGAGCTGCCCGCGCTCATGCGATGAGCTGCGCATCGCGGACGCGGAGCGGGCGCGTCCGGCGAATCGCGTGAGCGCCGAGATCGCCTACCGCGCTCGCGCGCGGCGCCCGCCCGACTGGGCGGCGCGCTTCTTCCGCTGGTAATACCGCCGCGCCTTCGCCTGGCTGCCGCACTCCGCCATCGAGCACCAGCGGCGGCTCCAGTTGCGTGTGGTGTCGAGAAAGAGCCAGCCGCATTCGGAATTCGCGCACTGGCGGAGCCGTGCGAGATTCGTGGCCGTCATGAGCTGCGCCGCGGACCATGTGAGACGCGCGAGCAGCGTATCGATCGCGACCCGGGGGCCGGCGCGCCATGCGAAGCGATCCGCATCCCAGGTGAGCTCGAGCGTCGTGAGCGCGCCGCGCAGTGCCGCATTGAACGCCGTGAGATGCGCGGCGTGCGGCGCACGTGGCGCGGCGGCCGCCGTCAGCACGTCGTGGAGGATGGCGCGCAGTGCGCGCGCCTGCGCGAGCACGGCCGAGGCGCGCACGGGATCCGCCTTCGCCTCGTGAACGAGCGTGCGCGCGTCGCCCTGGGTGATGAGGCCGCTCGCGCGCGCCCATGCGACGAGGTCGGTGAATGCGGCGAGCCGATCGTTTCGCGGACCGGTCGCCGCCCACGCAACGGTGTTGTGGAAATCCAGTGCTGGATGCCCGCCGACGAAATCGAATCGCGTCGCGGCTGCCGGCCGTGTCGTGGTGTCCTTCGCGTGGCGCACGGGCGAAAAGTTATACCGTCTATCAGCCATTGACAAGTAAAGAGCGGCGTCGATATTACCGTCTAATGTACGATAGATGGTAGACACATTTTTGGCCGAGGTGCCGGCGATGATCGCACGGCGATGGCGCGGCATCACGCCCGCGGAGAAGGCAGACGCGTACACCGAGTATCTCCAGCGGACCGGCGTGCCGGACTACCAGGCAACACCCGGGAACCACGGCGTCTTCGTGCTGCGCCGGATCGATGGGGATCGCGCGATCTTCGAGATCATCTCGTTGTGGGATTCGCTCGACGCGATCCGCGCATTCGCGGGCGACGAGATCGAGCGCGCGCGGTACTACCCGGAAGACGACGACTACCTGCTCGGCCGCGAGCCGACGGTCGATCACTTCGAGGTGATGACACCATGAGCACCGAGTCTCCTGCTCGCGCCCGCACCGCACGGGATGCCGCGCCGTCGCGCGCACTTCTCCTCCGCACGCTCGAGGACATGTACCGCGGGCCCTCCTGGCACGGCCCATCACTCCGATGGGCGCTGCGCGGCGTGCGCGCGCCGCAGGCGGCGTGGCGGCCAGCCCCCGATCGCAACGCCATCTGGGACATCGCGCTCCACACCGCGTTCGCGCGGCACCGCATGCTACTCCGCCTGGGCGTGACGTCCGCCAGCACCTTCCCGCGCGCGCTGCGTGCGCCGTGGTGGCCGACGCTGCCCGACGAGCTCACCGAACAGGCGTGGCGCGCCGATCTCGCGCTGCTCGAGGAGTACCAGCAACGGCTGCTCGATGCGGTGGCCACCGTCCCATCGGCGCGACTCGCGAGCCGCCGGCGAGGGAAGCCGTGGACGATTGCTCAGGAAGTGCTCGGCATCGGGAGCCATGATGCGTACCACGCGGGGCAGATCCAGCTCGTCAAGCGTCTCATGGCGTGAGGAACGTCTGACGCACGCCTCGCGGCGTGCCGTGCGCGGTGCGGCGCGAGCGGTGCAGCGCACTTCGTAAATCACGTCGTGTTACGACATGCGTTGCATCAGGTGAAGGACTTTCCATGTACGTGACCCACGTATCGCTCCGGCAGTCAGTAGTGGATGCTACGCTGGCTCCGACGACTCCCCGATCCACAGCACCCCACGCGGCGTGCGGTGAAGGTGACCACGTTGGTCATCTCCACAGGCGCTGCCTTGACGTCCGTCGTCAGCTTCGCGCACTCGTACGGACTCATCGGCACACCGCCGCCGGCCTATCTCACGGTCGGTGACCTCGGCGTCGGTCGTGTGGCCGTGGCGCCCGCCATCGATACGGCAACCGCTCTGGGCGACACGATCCACCTCGCCGCCACCATCACCGACAAGCGCGGCAGTGCGCTCGTCGGCGCGCTGCTGAGCTGGAGCAGCGACGAGCCCAACATCGCGTCCGTGGACGACAAGGGGCAGGTGCTCGCCCGCTCGCCCGGGACGGCGACGATCGTCGCGGCCGCAGGGGATCACCTGGGGCGCGCGCGCATCGTCGTGCGGCCCATCGTGAAGCACGTCCGCATCCTGGCCGACAGCATGATCACGATGGGCGAGGGCGAGCAGCACCGTTTCCGCGTGCGCGTCACCGATGCGCGTGACTTCGTGGTGGCCGACGAGCGCGTCGTCTGGCACGCGACGGACTCCCTCGTCGCTACGGTCGACACGCTCGGCACCATCACGGCGCGCGGCATCGGGCGCACCACGCTCACCGCGACCGCCGATGGCGTGTCCGATCGCGCGACGCTCACCATCGTCCCCGTGCCTGCGTCGTTCACGCTCGTGAGCGACAGCGCCCTCTCTGCGGCCGCCGGTGCGCCGATTCCGCGTCCGCTCGTCGTGCATGTCGCGTCACGCCGCGGGCAGTCGGCCTTCGGCGCCACGGTGCACTTCGCCACGGACGGTGGACAGGGCCGCGTGGAGCCGGCCGCGGTGCGCGCGGATGCCGATGGGAACGCCAAGGTCCGCTGGACGCTCGGTGGCTTTCCGGGGCGGCAGCATCTCATCATCGCCGTGGATGGCGTGGACAGCACGCTGACCGTGACGGCGGAAGCCGAACCGGTGGCCGCCAACACGCGCTACTCGCTCGTCGGCCGCGAGATGACGGGACGCGTGGGCGAGCAGCTTCCGCAACCCGTCGTCGTGCGCCTCGCCGACACGCTCGATCGTCCGCTCGCCGATCTACCGGTCGCCTGGAGCCCCGAGGACGGAGGGATCGTGACGGCGATCGATGCGCGCACGGACAGCCTGGGGATGGCGCGCGCGACGTGGACGCTGGGGCCCAAGACCGGCCGGCAGCGGGTGCGCGTGCAGGTGGGGAGTGCGCGTGCGGTGCCGCCGTTCCACATCACCGCCACGGCGACCGCCGGCCCGGCGGCCTCGGCGACGATCGTGAGCGGCAACGCGCAGACAGCGCGCGTGGGCGCATCGCTGGACAAGCCGATCCGTGTGCGCGTCGTCGACGCGGCGGGGAATCCGGTCTCGGGTGCGCGCGTGATGGTGTTGGCGGCGTCCGGTACCACGCCGGATACGCTCGTCGCCACGGACTCCACGGGGACGATCGCCATCCACTGGAAGCTCGGGCGGATCGCTGGCACGCAGCAGATGCTGGCGCGACCCGAAGGGGTGGCGCGAGCGCTCACGCTCACCGCGATCGCGCGTCCGCGTACCGCCGCGAACATCGAGTTCGTCTCGGCACCCGACACCGGGATGGCGGGGCGCACGTTCCGCAAGCCGATCCTCGTGCTCGTGCGCGATGAGTATGGCAACCCCGTGTCCGATGCACAGGTGCTCTTCACCGTGCGCTCGGGACGCGTGTCGTCGCGCACGGTGGTGACGGACGCGAGCGGTCGCGCGAGCACCAAGTGGACGCTCGGCCGCACGCGCGGTGAGCAGTCGCTCACGGCAGCGGTGCCCAAGACCGATGCGCGCGCGGTGCTGACGGTCGAGGCGAAGGCAGCGACGACGAAGTAGCACTCGTCCCCGCTTGACCGAGCGCGGGCCGACGGTAGCTTCGGGATGCACCGAGTCGCATCCCCCCACGCCTCCCGCCTGCCGCATGCTCACCGAAGACGCCCTCCGCCGGCTCATCGCCCGCGGCGAGCAGCTCGACGTCGAATTCAAAGGCGAAACGCACGCGCCGCTCGACGACCGCGAGCTCGTCGAAGCCGTGGTGTGCCAGGCGAACGGGCGCGGCGGCGTGTTGCTCGTGGGCGTGGAGGATGACGGACGCGTCACCGGCGCGCGCGCCCGCCACGGGACGTACACCGATCCTCGCCGGCTCGAGGTGCTCATCGCCGCGCGCACGGCGCCGAGCTGCTCGGTTGAGTGCAGCATCGTCGCGCTCGATGGTCACGATGTGATCGCCATCGAGATCCCGAGCGGACTCCCCGTCACGTCCACGCGCGAGGGCGTCTACAAGCGGCGCGCGCTCGACGTCCACGGGCGCGCGCACTGTCTGCCCTTCCTTGCGCACGAGATGCAGTCGCGCGAGGCGAGTCGCGGCGCGCTCGACTACACCGCACTCGTCGCGCCCGACGCCAGGTGGGAGGATCTCGATCCGCTGGAGCTCGAGCGGCTCCGGCAGACGGTGACGCGCAACCGCGGGCGAGCGGACGCCGCACTCCTCGGTCTCGCCGACGCCGAGATCGTGCGCGCGCTCGGACTCGGCGAGGGCGGCGACGAAGCGCGCGTCGAGCGCGTGCGCGTGGCGGGGCTCCTCATGGTGGGGCGCGAGGAGGCGATCCGCCGGCTCGTCCCCGTGCACGAGGTCGCGTTCCAGCTGCTGAGCGGGACGCGCGTGGCGGTGAACGACTTCTTCCACGCGCCGCTCATCCGCGTCGCCCACGAGCTCGCCGCACGCTTCGACGCGCGGAACGAGGAAGAGGAGCTCGACGTCGGCGCGGTGCGCGTGGGCGTCCCGCACTACTCTCCGGCCGGCTTTCGCGAGGCGGTGCACAACGCGCTCATCCATCGCGACTACGTGCAGCCTGGCGCCGTGCACGTGCAGTGGCGCGACGAGGAGATCGAGGTCAGCAACCCCGGCGGCTTCCCCGACGAGGTGCGGCTCGACACGCTGCTCGTCGCGCCCCCGCGGCCGCGAAATCCGTTGCTCGCCGATGCGTTCAAGCGCATCGGGCTCGTGGAGCGCACGGGGCGCGGGATCGACACGATCTTCGAGGGGCAGCTCCGCTACGGGCGATCGGCGCCCGACTACTCGCGGAGCTCGGCGGACACGGTCCAGGTGGTGCTCCCCGGCGGGCAGCCGAACCTCGCGCTCGCGCGGTTGATCATCGCGCGCGATCAACCCGATCATCGCGTGACGATGGACGAGATGCTCATCCTGAACGCCGTGGAGCGCGAGCGGCGCATCGACGTCGAGCGCGCGGCGCAGCTCATTCAGCGCGCGGAGAGCGGAGCGCGCGCGGTGCTCGAGGGGCTGGTGGAGGCCGGCGTCCTCGAGGCGCGCGACGAACGGCGCGAGCGCGTCTACCACTTCTCGGCGGCTACCTACCGGGCCATGGGGACACCGGCCGCCCACGTCCGCATCGCCGGGATCGAGCCGATCCAGCGCGAGCGGATGGTGCTGCAGTATGTGGACACGCACGCCCGGATCACGCGCAGTCAGGCGGCCGAGCTGTGCCAGGTGGGTGGGCGCGAAGCGCGGGCGGTGTTGGAGAAGCTGGTGAAGCGGGGAGAGCTGGTGGTCCGCGGCGAGCGGCGTGGGTCGTACTACGAGCGACCGGTGGGGGTCATGGCGGGTAGCTCGGAGTGAGGTGGCTGCCTGTCATCCCGAGCGTCAGCGAGGAATCTCGCTGACAGTCCGAGATTCCTCGCTGACGCTCGGGATGACAAGCTGGCGCTCGGAATGACATCGCGTTCAAAGTTATGAACATTGTCCACAGAGTTATGAACATCGGTCATAACTTTTGGACTGATCGTGAGGTGTCATAGTCCGCGAACTATTGTAAACGATGGCGTGGCAACGATATAAAACGTATGACGGACGCCGAGGGGTAAGGAATCGTGAGCGCTAAGCGACTGATACCGGCTGCGTGGTGCGTAGTACTGTTCTTCTGCTGGCTGCCAACTGTTGCCGCCCAGCAGGTCGACTCCACGTCGTACGGTCAACTCCACTGGCGGATGATCGGCCCATTCCGCGGCGGGCGTACGGTCCCGGCGGCGGGCGTCCCGGGCGAGCCCAACATCTTCTACATCGGCGTGAACAACGGCGGCGTGTGGAAGACGGAGGACTACGGGCGCGTGTGGCGGCCGATCTTCGACCACGAGCCGACGGGCTCGATTGGCGCGCTCGCGATCGCGCCGTCCGATCCGAACATCATTTACGTTGGGAGCGGCGAGGGACTGCAGCGGCCGGATCTCTCCACGGGCGACGGCGTCTACAAGTCGACCGATGCGGGGAAGACGTGGACGCATCTCGGGCTCCACGACGGCCAGCAGATCGGCGCCATCATCGTCGATCCGCACGATGCAAATCGGCTGCTCGTCGCCGTGCTCGGCCATCCTTATGGACCGAACCCCGAGCGCGGCGTCTACCGGTCGACCGACGGCGGACAGACGTTCGACAAGGTGCTCTACAAGGACGAGAACACGGGCGCCATCGACCTGGCGTTCGATCCCGCGAACGCGCAGACCGTGTACGCCGTGCTCTGGGCGGCGCGGCAGGGGCCGTGGGAGTACGGGAATGCGTACAGCGGACCGGGGAGCGGGCTCTTCAAGTCGACCGATGGCGGCACGACGTGGCACCAGCTCACGGCGGGGCTCCCGACGCCCGCGCAGGGGTTGAGTCGCATCGGGATCGGGATCGCGCCGAGTGATCCGAATCGCATCTACGCAGAGGTGAACGCGGAGCGGCTGACCGGGCTCTACCGTTCGGACGATGCCGGGGCAAGCTGGACGCGCGTGAACTCGGAGCAGCGCGTGAGCGGCCGCGGCGACGACTTCGCCGAAGTGAAGGTGGACCCGAAGAACCCGGACATCGTCTATGTCGCCAACACGTCGACGTACCGCTCGACCGATGGCGGGCACCACTTCGCGGCGTTCAAGGGCGCACCGGGGGGCGACGACTACCATCGCATCTGGATCAACCCCGACAATCCGAAGATCATCCTGCTCGGTGTCGATCAGGGCGCGACGCTGAGCGTGGACGGCGGCCAGACGTGGAGCTCGTGGTACAATCAGCCCACCGCGCAGCTGTTCCACGTCACGACGGACAACCGCTTCCCCTATCGCATCTACGGCGGGCAGCAGGAGAGCGGCTCGGTCGGCATCCTGAGTCGCGGGAACGACGGCGCGATCACCTTCCGCGACTGGCATCCGGTGGGCGTCGAGGAATACGGCTACGCCGCGCCCGATCCGCTGCACCCGGGGATCATCTACGGCGGGAAAGTCTCGCGCTACGATGAAGTGACGGGAGAGGTGCAGGAGGTGGGACCCGACGTGCTACGGAGCGGCAAGTATCGCTACGATCGCACCGCGCCCGTGATCTTCTCGCCGGCCGATCCGCACGTGCTCTACTTCGCCGCGCAGGTGCTGTTCAAGACGACGAACGGCGGACACAGCTGGCAGGTGATCAGCCCCGACCTCACGCGAGCGAGCCCCGGCGTTCCATCGAGCCTCGGCATCTACGCCGATGATGCGAAGAAGAGCGAGCATCGGGGCGTCATCTTCTCGATCGGTCCGAGCCCTCGCGATGTGAAGCTCATCTGGGTGGGGACCGACGACGGCTACATCCAGGTGACGCGCGATGGCGGCGCGCACTGGACGAACGTCACACCGAAGGCGATGACGCCGTGGAGCAAGGTGACGCAGCTCGACGCGTCGCACTTCGATCCCGCGACCGCGTACGCGTCGGTGTCGCGACTGCGCGTGGACGATCTGCACCCGTACATCTACCGCACGCACGACGGCGGAAAGACGTGGACGCTGATTGTGAACGGGCTGCCCGACGACGCTCCTGTGAACGTGGTGCGCGAGGATCCCGTGCGGCGCGGATTGCTCTTCGCGGGAACGGAGACGGCGACGTACGTCTCGTTCGACGACGGCGATCACTGGGAACCGCTCCGGCTCAACATGCCGGCCACATCGATTCGCGATCTCGTCATCCACGACAACGATGTCGTGGTCGGCACGCACGGGCGGTCGATCTGGATTCTCGACGACATCACGCCGCTCCGACAGCTCTCGCAGCGCGTGACATCCGCGGACGCGTATCTCTTCCGTCCCGCGCCGGCGTATCGACTGCGTCGCAACACGAACACCGACACGCCGCTCCCGCCCGAGGAACCCGCAGGGCAGAACCCGCCGGACGGCGCGATCATCGACTACTCACTCGGCTCCGCGCCGCAGGGCCCCGTGGTGCTCGAGGTGCTCGACCGCGCGGGCACCGTGGTGCGCCGCTTCTCGAGCGCCGATACGCTCCAGCCCACCGATCCCGATTCGATCAACGTGCCGATGTACTGGGTGCGGCCGCCGCGCCGCCTCTCGGCCGAACGCGGGACGCACCGCTTCGTTTGGGATCTGTACTACACATCTCAGTCGTTGCGGCCGGGCGGGTATCCCATCTCGGCGATTGTGCACGACACGCCGCGGGAGCCGCAGGGACTGCTCGCGGCGCCGGGACAGTACACCGTGCGCCTCACGGTGAACGGCCATCGGTACATGCAGCCGTTGACGATCAAGCAGGATCCGCGCGTCAAGACGCCGGCTGCAGGGCTCGCGCAGGAGTACGCGCTCGCCGCGCGCATCTACGGCGCGATGCAGCGGGACGATGAGGCGATCGACGGCGTGCGCGATCTGCGCGCACAGCTCGCCTCGCTACGGACGCGTACGGGGACCGACAACACGCTCGCCGAGTCGATCGCGACGCTCGACAAGAAAGCGCAGGCGCTGGTGGGACGCGCGGGCGGCGGCTTCGGCGAGGGCGGAGCAGGTGGCGGTGCAGCGCCCGCACGAACGGCGACGCTCACGCAGTTGAACGCGCAGCTCGGCCAGCTCCTCGGGATCGTGCAGAACGCGGACGCGACGCCGACCACGCAGGCAACGGCGGCCGCTGCGGAGCTCGAGCACACGTTGGCCGGGGCACTCGCGCAATGGGCGGCGCTCCGCACGCACGATGTCGATGCGCTCAACAGCCGGTTGCGACAGGCGCAACTGCCGACGATCACGACGGGGAGCGCGAGCCGACGCTGAGCTCGCGCTGACCGCCGGCCCGCGGCTCCTCGGCTGATCGGGCATCACGCCGCGCGGGCCGGCGTCGCGCGCTGCGGTACTCCTACCGCATGCCGCCCGCGCGGTGATCGCGGCGCTGGAAGGCCATGAATTCGTGGATCGCGCGAATGGCGGTGGTGTCGGATGTCGTGATCCGAAGCTCACCGCCGCGCGGGAGATCGCGGACCGTGTACGTGATCGCGTCGCGTCTGGCCGCCATCTCCTGCGTGCCCGGTACCGTGCGCATGTGCACGAACGCCGGCGTGCTGAAGTCGCCCGATTGGAATGCGTGGGCGATCTCTCTCAGGTGCGATCGGATCATGGCGACGCCCGCCGAGTCGTCCACGTCGCGCTCGAGCACGATGCGGCCGCCGTCCGGCAGGGCATCGAAGTGATGCGTGGACGTGTACTGATCGACGCCCATCGCCGCCTGTCCGCGCGCCTGCAGCGCGGCGAAGCTCGAATCGGATGCGGCGTGCGCGGTGTCGGCCGAATGCTGCGGATGTTTTGCGCACGCGGCGGCGAACGGGATGACCAGGGCGGCCACGAGCTGCGTGCGACTGGGCATCACCCGGCTCATCCTCACTGTTCGAGGGCCGGTGTTTCGACGCGCTTCGCGAGGAGCTGCGTGCTGAAGCGCTGCGCCTCGGAGATCCGTTCGACCTCGATCGCGATGGCGTCCACCGATTGCTGCAGCTGCTCCAGGCGCATGTCGGCTTCCGGGAGGGCGTTTCCCTTCCGCTTGAGCCGCTTGATCGCGAACGCGGCGCCGATGCCGATTGCCGTGAGCGAGCCAAGGAACATGACAATGACAGCCGATACTTGCGCGAACGTCAGAACATCGGGATCCATGAGTGTCTCGACAGCTGAGATGGATGAGGACGTGTCAGTGATCGTACGCGTCCGACAGCGCGTGGTTTCCGCGCACCGGCATCCCGCGGTCGATGTGGAATCTCCAGTGAGGACGGAGCGCGTCGTCCCGCAACTCACCCTCTCAGGGCGTCCTCTTCCACTCCGGTCGTCGTGAGCACTACGGGTTGGATCTTGCCGTTCGCGTCGAACTTCATGTCATCGATGCAGACGACGCGGTGATTGGGATCGTGGTCGCCCAGCGGGCGCCGATGGTAGACGATGTACCATTTACTCGAGCCCGGTGCGTGGAGCACGGAATGATGGCCCGCACCCGTCGCGACCTTCGGGTCCTGCTGGAGGATCTTCCCGATGCGCTCGAAGGGGCCGAGCGGTGATGAGCCGATCGCGTACGCGACGGCGTAGTTCGGGCCCGTCCATCCGCCTTCGGACCACATGAAGTAGTACTTCCCGTCCCGCACGAACATCCACGAGCCTTCGACGTAGCCGCGGGGCGTGATCTCCTTGAACGTGGTGCCGTCCGCGAATCGGACGAAGCCGGTGAAGTCCGCGTTCAGCTTCGCGATGTTGCAGTGCCGCCAGCCGCCGTAGACGATGTACCACGCGCCGTCGCGGTCGTGGAACACGAAGGGATCGATCGGTTGCGCGCCGTTGTGAAACGCGTCGATCAACGGCCGCCCGAGCAGGTCCTTGAAGGGCCCTCCCGGATCGCGCGAGCGCGCGACGCCGATGCCGCCGGGCTCGGCGTCTTTCTGGATGTCGTTCGCGCTGAAGAACAGGTAGAACCAGCCGTCCTTCTCGACAATCGACGGCGCCCACACCGCGCGGCGCGCCCACGTGACGTCGGCGATGTCGAGGACGCGGGGGTGTTTCTTCCACGTGACGAGATCGGGCGAC
>DASSNR010000391.1:0-11378 GCA_035687925.1 Gemmatimonadaceae bacterium
CGATGCAAAAGGGCGCGAACCGAGGTACGCAGCCGACGTCTTCTGCAGCGTGGTGCGGAAGTACTCGACGTTCGCGCGACTGCCGGTGATGCCGTCACGCTCGATCATGCGACGGTCGGCGATGTTGCCCGCGCTCTTGCCGAGGAGGAGATTGGCGCGCGCGGCGTCGAGGTACTTCGGGATCCCCTCGAGGCGCGAGACGACGAGATCCCATTCATCTTCGCTGCCGAGCTGTCCACTTGGGAATGACTGCATCTGCTGGATCTGCCAGTCGACGCCGCGGAAGGGCTCGGCGACGTACGTGTCGACGGCGCGCTCGTAGTAGTGCAGATCGTCGAGCTGATGCACGATGAACGCAACCTGCGCGCCGAGGACGGCGTGGTCGATGCGCGCCGAGGACGAGAGCGTGGACGGATCGATCGCGGCGAGCACGCGCGCGGTGGTGCGATAGAACTCGCGCTCGCCATCGATGATGGTCGGGCGGTAGTCGCGGAGCTTGCCGTTGATGTCGCGGAGATCATCGCTGTAGCCGTCGCCGCCGAGGTAGGTGGCGGTAACCGGGTTCAGCTCCAGGACGCGGACGAAGTAGCGATCGCGTACGTCGATGAACGTGCGATCGGCGGGCGTCCGCGCCGCGGAGGAGAGCGTGGCGTCAGACATGTTCCGACACGCGGTGAGGTCGCGCAGAATGCCGAACGCAACGGCGCTCTGCGTGGCGCGAACGAGGAAGGTGCGACGGTGCAACGTGAGGCTCCGGATGGAAGGACCAGCGATGTTCGCTGAATACTAACGCGCAGTCCGGAGCGTGCGAGAGGCGCGCGCACCCGCGTGCGGAGTCGAGTCAGAGGACGCGTGCAGACGTGCTCGGACGTCTGTTGCGCGTCAGCTCAATGGCCGCCGGGGACGAACTGCGGCACGCGTGCGCCGAGCTCGAGCGGGTCCACATGCGCGGGCCGCATGTAGAGTCCGGCGATCGTGACACCGAGCACGAGCGCGATGAGCGCGAAGGTGGCGACTCGCTTGCGGCGCGTCGACGACTTGGGGGCGAGTCGGGGATTGCGCGCGTAGAATTCGCGGACGGCGTAACTCGGATGACGAACGGCCAACATGCGGCGTGACGGGCTGACGGTGGACTCGGCCCGGCGCTGACGCCGGGCGGTGGCGATGCGATGCGCGACATCGCGTCGGCCAGTGCAGCATGGACGACTTTTCGTGCGCGGCGTCACACCGGCGGCTGACGCAACCCTTTCTGGAGAGCGCGTGTCACAGGTTCGGCCGCGGATGATCGGAGGGCAGGAGACGGAGATGATCGCGGCTCAGGACGAAGGAACACGGATGACCGCACACGACAGCGCAAACGTGTAGCAGCGAGACCGAGTGGACGAACGTCACTTGCTCACCCGCCTTCGAGCGGGGGATCCACGAGCGGAACGTGAGCTGTACGATGCACACGTGGACCGCGTCTACCGCCTGGCCTATCGGCTCACGGGGGAGGATGCGCTCGCCCAGGATTGCACGCAGGAGACGTTCGTCCGCGCCTTCAACGGGCTGCGCGACTTCCGCGGCGACTCGCAGCTCTCGACATGGCTGCATCGCATCGCGGTGAGCGTGACGCTGAACGTGCTGCGCAAGGTGACACGCATCCGGGAACGTGAGACGGAGTTGGAAGACGTGACGATGATGGAGGGTGGCATCCGCACGGCGGATCCCGATCTGAAGGCCCGGCTCGCGCGCGCCATCGACGCGCTGCCGGAAGGATACCGGACCGTGTTCGTGATGCACGACGTGGAAGGGTACACGCACGAGGAGATCGGCGCCGCCCTCGGCGTGCAGGATGGCACATCGAAGGCGCAACTGTCGCGAGCGCGGGCCAAGTTGCGCGAAGCGCTCGCCGACTTTGCGGGAGAATGGATGTCATGATCGACGATCAATTCGACGAGCAGCTGCGCGACGCGGTGCGCGACTATCACCGCCCGCCCGAGACACCGCGCGATGCAATCTGGGCGCGCATCGAGGCGGCGCGGCAGGAGCAGCAGGCACCGGTCGTCCCGATCCGGCGACTGCCGCGCCGTCTCGCGTGGGGCGTTGGCATCGCCGCGACCCTCGCGATCGGTGTGGCGATCGGGCGGTACTCGGTGGCGCGCACGCCGGTGAGTGAGCCGCAGGTCGCGAGCGGCACGACCGCTCCGGTGGAGAGCGCGACACGGCCGACAGCGGTGACGAATTCGACTCGCGAACCGGCCGGCACGCCTGCGGCGCCGAGCCTCGCGTATCGGATGGCGACGATCGAGCACTTCACGCGGACGGAAGCGCTGCTCACCACGCTGCGCGCCGACGCACAGAGCGGACGCGCCGATCCGTCGGTGGATGCGTGGGCGCGCGATCTCCTGGGGACGACGCGGATGCTGCTCGATTCACCCGCTGCGCGCGACCCGCAGATGGCGGCGCTGCTGAACGATCTCGAGCTCGTGCTCGCGCAGATCGCGGCGCTCCCGCGTACGCACGAACGCACCACCGACATCGACTTGATCAATGACGCCGTGAGGCAACACGCGGTACTGACCAGACTGCGGATGGCGATCCCCGCCGGATCGATCCGCGTCGGAACGTGAGGAGAACTCGCATGCGACGAACCTTTCTGACGATCTGCCTGGCGCTGACGCCGATGACGGCCAGCGCGGCACAACACGCATCACGGAGCAGCATCTTCCCCGCCGAGGGTGCACTGCGAGGTGGGATGATCCGGCAGAGCGTGCACAACGTGCCGCCAGACGCGTGGAACCCGAGCGATCCCGCCGACTCGCTCTATCGGGCAGCGCGCGACGCACTGAACAACGAGGACTACGCGCGCGCGGCGTCGCTCTTCCATGAGATCGGTCAGCGCTACCCCAGATCCGACTACGCCGCGGACGCGCCGTACTGGGAGGCGTTCGCCCTGTATCGCGACGGTGGGCAGAGGAATCTGAATCGTGCGCTCGCCGCGCTGCAGAGCCAGCAGGCAAAGTACCCCAAGGCGGCCACGAGCAGTGATGCGGCGACGCTCGCCACACGCATCCGCGGCGAGCTGGCGCGGTTGGGGGAGGCGAACCAAGCGGCAGCGGTGACTGCGTTGGCCGATCCCAACACACGAAGCAACAGGGGCGCCAGGCGAAATCGGTCGGCGGACACGACCAGCCGTGCGGGGTGTCCGGCGGACGAGGACAGCGACATCCGCGTCGCCGCGCTGAATGCACTGCTGCAGATGGATTCCGAGCGGGCGCTCCCGATCCTCAAGCAGGTGCTCGCTCGGCGCGACAACTGCTCGCAGGGGCTGCGTCGCAAGGCGGTCTTCCTCGTCGCGCAGAAGGCGCACTCGGACGAAGGCGCGAACATCCTGCTCAACGTCGCGCGTACCGATCCGGACCCGGAGGTGCGGGAGCAGGCCATCTTCTGGCTCTCGCAAGTGTCGGGCGATCGCGCGGTCGCGGCGCTCGACTCGATCCTGCACAGCTCCACCGATCGGGATCTGCAGGAGCGGGCGATCTTCGCGCTGTCGCAGCACCCGGGCGACCAGAGCGCGCAGATCCTGCGCACGTACGCGGAGTCGAACGCGCCCGAACAGCTGCGGGGCAAGGCCATCTTCTGGCTGGGGCAGATGGGGAACGGCGTAGACAACGGGAAGTATCTGCGCGACCTGTATGCCCGCATCCAGAACGAGAACCTCAAGGAGCAGATCATCCAGGCGCTGGCTCAGAGCGACGACTCGGCCAACAGCCGGTGGCTGTTCAGCGTGGTGAACGACAAGAGCGCGCCGGTCGAGTTGCGCAAGAAGGCACTCTTCTGGGCGGGACAGCAGGAGCATATGTCGCTGAACGATCTCCTTCCGCTCTACAACACGCTCGGGAATCGGGAGTTGCAGGAGTACTTCATCTTCGTCCTGTCGCAGCGCTCCGAGCCGGCGGCCACGGACAAGCTGATCGACATCGCGAAGCACGATCCCGATCGCGACATGCGCAAGAAGGCGATTTTCTGGCTCAGTCAGAAGGACGATCCGCGCGTGCAGCAGTTGCTGATGGAGATCATCAACCAATGACCAGACTCGGCACGCGTGACTCCGTCGCTCGTGCCGTTCGGCCGGCGGCGTGCGGTGCGCTCCTGCTCGCACTCGCCGCCGGCTCGGCGGTCACGTCCACGGCAGCCGCACAGACGATCGCCGACCGCGTGCACGCGGCGCCCGACGGCGACGTGCAGATCACCTTCGCCTCGCGCCCCGGCGTGTGCGGCGACGGACGCGACATGGTGGGGCTCGACCACACGTTCTTCATGGGGACATCCGTCGAGACGAACGGCAACTGGTCGACGCCCGATCGATGTCAGCCTGGCCCGGTGCGCGTGGTGCTCGCGGTGCAGCACGGCGACGTGACGTCCGTGCGGACTCACGTCGGTGGGACGGCGACCGGCGGCATGGAGACGGAGATCGATCACCACGTCACGACGCTGGGCGTCGTGCCGGCCGCCGACGCCGCGCACTACTTCCTGTCGCTCGCCAGCACGCTCGACAATTCCGTGAGTCGAGATGCGCTCCTCCCCGCGGTGCTTGCCGACAGCGTCGTCATCACACCCGATCTGCTGCACATCGCGCGCGACGCCACGCGTCCGACCGACACACGCCGGCGTGCGGTGATGTGGACCGGGATGGTGGGCGACGAGTCGACTGTCCCGCCGCTCGAAGGGATCGTCGAGGACGCCAACACGGAGCTCAGCGTCCGCGACGCAGCGCTGGTCGCTCTCTCCAGACTACCTGGTGGTCCGCCATGGATGCTCGAGCTTGCGCGGAACAGTCGCGAACCCGTCGAGCTCCGAAAGAAGGCGCTCTTCTGGGCGGGCCAGGGTGATGTCCCCATCGCATCGCTCAGCGCGGCCTACGACCAACTGTCCGAGTCCGAGCTCAAACGCCAGGCGATCTTCGTGCTGTCGCAGCGCGATGAGCGCGCGGCGACGGACAAGCTCTTCCAGATCGTCCGCACCGACCCCGACTTCCGCATGCGGAAGCAGGCGCTCTTCTGGCTCGCGCAGCGGGATGATCCGCGCGTCACCAAGATGATCGCCGACCTCGTGATGCGCTGAACGGAGCGATCTCTCATGAAGCGATCTCTCGTGATGCGAACGACTACACGCCTGCTCGCCTGCTGCGGTCTCGCGCTCGCGGCCGCTGCGCCGAACGTCGGCGCGCAATCCCTCGCGCAACGGATCTCGGCGGTGAGCGACGGAACCGTGCAGTTCCACTTCGCCTCGCGCCCCGGCGTCTGCGGCGATGGGCGCAGCTTCATCTCACTCGGCCACAGCCTGTTCATGGGCTCATCGACGATGCGACTCGGCGATGCCGAGTGGCGACAAGCGTGCGTCTCCGGTCCCGTGCGCGTCGTGCTGAGCGTGTACGATCACACCGTCGACCAGATCCGGACGTACGTCGGCGAGCTCCCGCCACACCAGCCGGATGTGACCGAGCTCGGCGTCGCGAGCACACGCGACGCGACGGAGTATCTGTTGTCGCTGGCCGAGCATCTGGATGGGTCGACCAGCGAGCGCGCGATCCTCCCCGCCGTGCTCGCCGACAGCGCGGTCGTGTGGCCCCGACTGCTCGCCATCGCGCGCGACAGCGACACGCGTCCGCGCGTCACGCGCCAGACCGCCGCGTTCTGGCTGGGCCGCTTCGCCGCTGCGGCCATGAGCGGCCGCTCGATCGGGACGCTCGACGAGCAGGCCGACGCGGCTGCCGACACCGACGACGTGCGCGACGCCGCCGTCTTCGGCCTCTCACAGCTCAAGCACCACGCCGGCGTCCCTCCGCTCATTCAGGTAGCGGAGTCCAACAAGAGCACACAGGTGCGCGAGCGCGCGATCTTCTGGCTCAGCCAGAGCGACGACCCGCGAGCGTTGGAGTTCTTCGAGAGCATATTGAGAGACAAGGGGAGGTAAGCTGTGAGCTGTGAGCTGTGAGCTTTGGGTGATGAGCTTCGTTGTGAGCACGGAGATCGAGCACGCCTCTGGCTCACAGCCCACTCACAACCCACAGCTCACAGCTCAGAGCTCAAAGCTCTTCCCGCCCCCGCCTGCCGTCGCTAGCATTCGGCGTCATGCCGGCCTCCCGCCCTCTCGCACTGCTCTTCGATCTCGACGGCACGCTGGCGGATTCGATCGAACTTCTCCTCGCCTCATTCCGCCACGCCTTCGCAACCGTGCGCGTCGCGCCGCCGAGCGATGCGCAATGGATCGCGGGGATCGGAACACCACTCGTCGCACAGATGCGGAGTCACGTGCTCGATGAAGGATTGGTCGAGCAGCTCGTCACCGCATACCGCGCCCACCAACGCGAGCATCACGACCGGTTGCTCCGCGAGTTCGCCGGCACGCGCGAGACGCTCGCCTTGCTCGCGGCGCGCGGGCATCCGATGGCCGTCGTCACCAGCAAGTCCACCGAGCTCGCGCACCGCGCGCTGCAGCGACTCGGCCTGGACGCGTTCATCGATGTCGTGATCGGCGTCGATTCCTGCGCGCGGCACAAGCCGGACCCCGAGCCGGTGCTCCTCGCGCTCCGCATGCTGGACTACGATGCGGGCGAGGCGCTGTTCGTTGGCGACTCGCCGCACGATATCGCGGCCGGGAACGCGGCGGGCGTCACCACGGTCGGCGCCTTGTGGGGCCCGTTCACGCGCGCGCAGCTGGAGGCGGCGCGACCGGACTTTCTCATCCAGGACATTCGAGACGTCGTCCGCATCGTCGAGCAGGTCGCTTCAAACCTTTCCCCCCGATCGGCCATCTGATTCAGCAACAGGAGATGGACGATCGATGGCATGACGGCGGTGATGCCTCAGATACCCCGAGTTCCGGCCGCGGATGATCGCGATGCCGATGTGGCGCTGGCCGCATCGGGGGACCGCCGTGCCTTCGAGCGCCTGTACCGGACGCACGTGACGCGAGTCTTCTCGGTCTGCGTGCGCATGTCCGGGAGTCGCGCACGCGGCGAGGAGCTGACGCAGGACGTCTTCGTGCGCGCGTGGGAGAAGCTGCACCTCTTCCGTGGCGAGAGCGCGTTCTCGACGTGGCTGCACCGGTTGGCGGTGAACGTCGTGCTCAACGCGCGGAAGACGGAGGGGCGCGAGCGATCGCGGATGGCGGCGAACGATGAGGACGAGAACGATGCGAACGAGTGGCACGAGCGCGTGGGACACGCGCCGCTGCACGCCGAACGGATGGACCTGGAGGCCGCGATCGCCACGCTGCCGCCGGGCGCTCGCCGAGTGTTCGTCCTTCACGATATCGAGGGCTACAAGCACGAGGAGATCGCCGAGCTGCTCGGCGTCACCTCGGGTGGGAGCAAGGCGCAGCTTCATCGCGCACGGCTCCTTTTGCGGGAGGCACTGCTGAAATGACCAGTCCGATCCTCACATGCGAGATGTTCGACGTGCTGCTCCCCGACTTTCTCGAGGGGACGCTGGACGACGCGACGCGCTCGGCCGCGGAGATGCACGTCGAGCGGTGCGATCGATGCGCGGCGCTCGTGCGCGACGTGCGCCACATCGCGTACGACGCTGGTGCGCTCCCCGATCTCACCCCCGAGCGGGATCTGTGGAGCGGCATCGAGGCTCGGCTCGAGCCGGAGGTGGTGCCCATTACGTCGATGGAGTCGCAGGCATCGCACACGTCGCATGGACCGCACGCAGCGGCGCACACGCCACACGCACGGACTCACGTACGTCGCTTCGTCCCGCGTGTCACGATGGGATGGCTCGCGGCCGCCGCGCTGCTCCTCATGGCGGGGACCGCCGGTGTCACCTATCAGGTGACGAAGCACGAGCTCGGCACTGCGCCGCAAACCGTGGCGCTGGGCGGAGAGCGCGGACCGGGCGGGCGCACGACGGCCGGCGTGCCCGGCGGCAATTCCGGCATTCGGACCATCGCTCACTCGCCCGCCGAAGCGACGTACGATCGCGAGATCGCCGAACTGCGCGCGAGCGTCGAGGCACGGCGGAGCGAGCTCGATCCCGCGACCGTCGCGATCATCGAGCGGAACCTCCGCGTGATCGATACGGCGATTGCGCAGAGCCGCGCCGCGCTCGCGGCCGATCCCGGCAGCCAGTTCCTGCACGACCAACTCAATTTTGCGCTGGGCCAGAAGGTGGCGCTCCTGCGCAGGGCGGCGCTGCTGCCGTCACACACCTGACACACGAGGACGACCATGAGACCGCGTCCGATTCTCGCGATGATGGCGGTGCTCGTCGCCACTGCGCCGCTGATGGCGCAGGGACGCCCCTATCGCGGCGATGACTTCGATTCGGATCAGCAGAGCAAGCTCGACACGACGCTCACGCTCAACCCTTCGGGCACCGTCGATCTCTCGCTCGTCTCGGGCGAGATCAAGGTGACGAGCTGGGATCGCAACCAGGTGAGGATCGTGGCCACCACCGAGCAGGGCGTGCTCAACATCGATGGCTCGCCGTCGCGCGTCGCGCTCACGGTGCGCGGTGAAGGGCGGCACAACAACGTGGGCGACGCCACTTTCCAGGTGACGGTCCCCTCCAGCGCGCGCCTCCTCATGCGCACCGTGTCCGGCGAGATCACGTCGCGGGGTGGTGCGGAGGTCGAAGCGCACACGGTGAGCGGCGATCTCTCGGTGTCCGACGTCAAGGGGCGCGCGACGCTCGAGACGGTGTCCGGTGAGCTCACCGGCACCGGCATCGGTGGGAATACGCGCGCCAACTCGGTGAGTGGCGACGTCACGCTGCACGGCGTCACAGGCGACGTCGACGCCGAGACGGTGAGCGGAGACATCGAGCTCACGGACGCCCGCTCGAGCTCGGTGCGCATGAGCTCGACGAGCGGCGACGCGCACTACCAGGGGACGGTCGATCCGAAGGGGCGCTACGACTTCCACTCGTACTCGGGCGATGTGCGGCTCGCGCTCCCCGCGAGCACCAGCGCGCAGCTCAGCGTCGAGACATTCAGCGGCGACCTCGACAGCGACTTTCCGATGACACTCCTCCCGGGCGCGCAACGTAGTTCGGGGCATCCGAAGCGCATGGAGTTCCGGATCGGCAACGGTGGCGCGATCATCTCGGCCACCACCTTCAGCGGGGACGTCACCATCGAACGCGGCTCGGGCCGCTCGGAGGATTGATCACATGCACCGCATTCTGCTCGCCGCACTCGTGCTCGCCGTCGTGCCATCGGTGCAGGCGCAGGACAGCACGGGGAACACGTTTACGTGGGACGGTCAGATTCCGCAGGGGAGCTGGCTGCCCGTCCGCAACATCAACGGCGGCATCACGGTCGAGGGGGCAAGCGGCAACAGCGTGCACGTGACCGGCGAGAAGCACTGGCGCCACGGCGATCCCAGCCAGGTCCACTTCACCGTCTTCAAGACGGGGAGCGACGTCACCATCTGCGCGCTCTGGCACGAAGGCGACACGTGCGACGAGGACGGCTACCACTCACATCATCACGGCAACAACGACAACAACGATGTGTCCGTGCACTTCGCCGTGCAGCTCCCCAAGGGCGTGAAGATGGATGCCCATACGGTGAACGGGGGGCTCGACATCCACGGCGCGCAGGCGGAGGTCGAGGCGGAGACGGTGAATGGCGACATCGAGGCGGCGACCACGATGGGACCGGTGAACGCGTCGACGGTGAACGGGAGCGTGCGCGTGAGCATGGACTCGCTCACCGGCGACGGGGATCTCTCCTTCACGACCGTGAACGGCTCGGTGCGCGCGGAGCTGCCGACCACGCTCAACGCCGAGCTCGAGATGTCGACAGTGAACGGCAGCTTCACCAGCGATTACCCGCTCACCGTGAGCGGTCGGCTCTCGCCGCGTCACATCAGAGCCACGATCGGGAACGGCGGGCGGCGGATCCGCTTCGAGACGGTGAACGGGAGCGTGCAGCTGCTGAAGCGCTAGCGGAAGCGCTCGTTTATTTCTTCGTCTCCTTCGCCAGCACCTCGGCGATGCGACGCTCCAGCATGCCGGTCGTCGAGCAGCGCACCGCCGAGGTGGACGTCCCCGCATCACGAGCTGTCGCCTCGATGAGCGTCTGCACGAGCGTGCCGCCGCTCGCGTTCGCCGTCAGCTGGGTCCGCACGTTCAGATGCACCTCGAACCGATCGGCGTTCTGCGTTCCGACGGCCCCCACGCCGCAATCGAGGAGGCGCGAGAGGTGGGTGCCCGCGAAGCTCCCCTGTGCCGTGATGTTGCCACTGCCGATCATGTGTGAGCTGGGATCGATGCCATCGATCGGAATGTGGAGGTCGCCGTACGCCGCGGGGAGTGCGGCCCACACGGCATCGAGCGACGCGGGCAGCGCTTGCTTCATCACGTCCGGCGTGGTCACCTGCTCCACGGTATACTTCCCCGTGGTCGTCTCGATCGTTGTCCGCGACCGCGTCGTGGCGGATGGCAGCGACGCTGACCCGGACGCGCAACCCATCAGCACCACCATCGTCAGATAGACAGAGCGAGCCATACGTTCTCCTGAAGGAAGGAGCCGCGCGGGGAAGCGGGCGCGGGGAGAGAGCGCAATCATATCGCTCAGACACGACCCGCGGAAGCCGAGCCGCGTTACACACGCGCGCACGCGGGGCTATATTTGCACATGGATAACCATCACCGGAGTGTGACCACCATGGGCGTCTCCTACCCAGCAGGCACCCTCGTCCGTAGCGGCGTCGAACGCGCCACGCTGGTTCGACGCACGTACATGCTCGTGCTCGCGAGCATCGTCTTCACGATCGGCGGCGTCGCGTTCGCGTTCACGCAGGAACGGCTGATGATCGCCGTGGCGCAGCACCCGTTCATCACGTTCCTCGCCGTGCTCGCGCCGCTCTTCCTCGCGATGAACCAGCGCAAGCGCTATCCGGCGAACATCGGGCTGACGCTCCTCTTCACCTTCATGGAGGGGATCTGGATCGCGCCGATGCTGCTCTTCTACATGCAGATGCAGCAGGGCGTGGTCAGTCAGGCCGCGGCGCTCACCCTCGGCGCGTTCATCGTTCTTACCGCGTACGCGTTCGTGAGCCGGCGTGACTTCAGCGCGTGGGGGAGCTTCCTCACCGTTGGACTGTTCGTGCTCATCGGCGCGCTGATCCTGACGATGTTCTTCCCGAGCCCCGCGAGTCAGCTCTGGCTCTCGGTCATCGGGATCATGATCTTCAGCGGCTTCGTGATCTTCGACACGTGGCGCATCCGGAACGTGTACGGGCCGGATGATTACGTCGAAGCAGCGGTCAACATCTACCTCGACCTGCTGAACATCTTCCTCTTCCTGCTGAGTTTGTTCGGGGGGAATAGAAGAAGTTAGAGCTGTGAGCTTTGGGCTGTGAGCTGTGGGTTGTGAGCGGG
>DASSNR010000399.1:0-9507 GCA_035687925.1 Gemmatimonadaceae bacterium
CAAAACCTCTCACCCTCCCGCGCTCGTGTACCGCCTGAGCGCCGCGCGCCACATCAGTCTCGTCAGCGCAATGGCGATGATGCCGACCGCTGCCGCACCTGCAGCGAGCCCTGGACCCAACCGTCCCGTGAGCGCCGAAGCTGGGATGGTCGTCGTCCACGCGATCGGGATGAGATAGACGAAGAGAAATCGGAGCGCGCCCGGATACGCGGACACCGGATAGCGAGCGGCCTCGTACACGGCGTCGAACAGTACCGAGAGATTCTCGACGGCGACGAACCAGAACGCGAGGCTCATGAGCGCGACCCAGATCGCGTAGACGACGGCCACAGCGGCGCCGAGCGTGATCACGAACGCGAGCACATCGAACAGTGATGGCGTGCGGCCGAGCTGCGCGACCGCGTAGCCGGCGAGCGCGAGCCCGAGGATCACGTCCGCGAAGCGCCAGAGATCGAGCCGTCGGAACGAGACGTAGAACTGCGCATCGACGGGGCGCGTGAGGATGAGATCCAACTTCCCGCTGCGTACATCTTCCGCGAGTCGTCCCACGCCCGGGCGCATCACCGCTTCCACCACGCCGGTGAGCGCGTTGAAGACGCCGAGCAGCGCGACGACCTCCCAGTAGCTCCAGCCGCCGAGCCGTGTCGTGTGGCTGAAGAAGAGCGCGACGGTGAGGAGCGCGAGCGCGAGCCAGAAGACGGTGCTGATCAGGCTCGCGATGAAGTTCGCGCGGTACTGCATCTCCTCGACGACGTTCATCTGCCAGAACGCGCGCAGTACGGCGAGCACGGTGCGCAGTCGCGAGCGAGGTGCGGCGATCGCGCCGGCACGCGACCGATCGCTCGTCGAGTGCACGGGATCGTTCGGCGTCGGCGTGCGATCCATCATCCACCCACCGCGCCGTAGTGTCGCATGCCGCGCTGCCACACGAACCGGTACGCGCCCCACCACGCCGCGAGCCACACCAGCTGCATCGCGAAGCCGTGCACGACGTCGCCGCGCGTGGACACTGCGCCCGTGAGCACCTCGACGGGGAACGCGAGCATCCACGGGAACCAGAGGACGTTGGCCACCGCGCCCACCGCGGGCGGCAGCAGCGAGAGCGGCGCAATGCGCCCCGAGAGAAAGAGCGAGACGCCGAACTGCAGCTCCATGAGCGCCGTGGCGCGCGTCGTCCAGAAGGCGAGGAGCCCCGTGGCGTAGCCGTTGAAGAAGCGGATGCTCGCCGCCAACACGACCGCAAGAAACGCGAGCGCCCATCGACCCGGCGCGAACGGGATGCGCACCGCCGGCCACACCGCGGCGACGAGGAGCCAGATGGCGAGGATGATCACCCCCGTCCGCGCCTTGTACGCGAGGTTGTCGGCGATCGCTTCGTGGATGGGCGCGATGGGACGTGTGAGGCGGAAGTTCATCTCCCCTTCGCGAATCCATCGATCCAGATAGTACGCATCCCACGCCGTCGCCAGCTGATTCACGAGTGTGACCGCGAAGAAGTACTGCGCGAACGCCGAGCGCGTGAACCCTTGCACGCTCCCATTGCCCGCGATGGACCACCAGATCCCGAGCGCGATCACCGGCTCCGCGATCCCCCACAGCATCCAGATGGCGATCGATGCCCGGTATTGCAGATCGACCAGCCACGCCGCGCGGATGAGGGCGGCGTAGGTGGGGAACCACGCGGGATGCGGGAAGCGGGAAGCGGGAAGCGGGGACGGCTCGTGGGGAGACAGCCCTCTCCCCCGAGGCTGTTGCGCTTCCCGCATCCCGCTTCCCGCATCCCGCTTCATCCTTCCCCCTCGAACGCCCTCCGGATCACCTCCTCGATCGGTGGGTCCTCGATCGAGAGGTCGACGACAGGGATCGACGCGAGCAGGCGGGCGCTGGTGTCGGTCGCTTCATCGCGCGGAATCTCGAGTGTCGCGTTGGGGAACTGGAAGGTGCGCACGTCGCCGAAGGCCGAGAGGCGCTCGCGCGTCACGTTGTCGCCCAACACGAGCTCGATGCGCTTGAATCCCGCAATGCGCGCGACGAGCGTCTCGAGCGCGCCGTCGTAGAGCAGGCGGCCGTGGTTGATGATGAGCACGCGCGAGGCGAGTGCGGTGACGTCGGCCATGTAATGCGACGTGAGGAGAATCGTCGCGCCGTGGCGCTCGCGGTATGCGCGCAGGAAGCCGCGGATCGTCTCCTGCGCGGTGACGTCGAGGCCGAGCGTCGGCTCGTCGAGAAAGAGAATCTCGGGGCGATGCAGGAGCGACGCCGCGAGCTCGGCTTTCATGCGCTCGCCGAGTGAGAGCTGACGCACGGGCTTGTCGAGAATCTCGCCCATGTCGAGGAGCGTGACGAGCTCGTCGAGCCGCTCGCGAAACGCGGCGCGCGGGATGTTGTAGATCGCCTGGTTGAGCTGGAACGTCTCCTCGGGCGGCAGGTCCCAGAGCAATTGCTGCTTGTTCCCGAGCACGAGCGCGATGCGCTGCTTGAACGCGGCGCCGCCAGTCCACGGCTCGAAGCCCGCCACGCGCGCTCGGCCGCTCGTGGGGTAGAGCAGGCCGGTGAGCATCTTGAGCGTGGTCGTCTTGCCGGCGCCGTTGGGGCCGAGGAAGGCGACAATCTCGCCGCGGTCGAGCGTGAAGGAGACGTCGTCCACCGCACGCACGTCGCGATACGTGGGGCGCACCAGTGCCCGCACGGCGCCGCTCAGCCCCGAGGTGCGGACCTTCACCGAGTAGGACTTGCTGAGGTGGTCGGCGGTGATGGCTGGCGTCATCCCAAAATCTCTCACCGGCCGGGTGGAAACGGGAATGGGGGGCAACCGGGTGAGCCGGGTTGGCGCCGTTTTCCGCCTATTATAGATGACCTCCACGGAGTCTCTGTCATGGCCACCATCGCACAACCCCAGCACACATCCACCCCGACCGTCGAAGCCTCGCGCCCCGTGCTCACCGACGCGCTCCTGCAGCGCTGCCGCGAGCGTGCCCCGATCTACGATCGCGAGAACCGCTTCTTCACCGAGGACTTCGAGGAGCTGCGCGATGCCGGTTACCTCCGGCTTCCACTCCCGAAGGAGTTCGGCGGACCCGGATTCACGCTCGCCCAGGTCGTGCGCGAGCAGCGACGGCTCGCGTACTTCGCCCCGGCCACCGCGCTCGGGATCAACATGCACCTCTACTGGGTGGGCGTCGCCGCGGATCTCTGGCGCGCGGGCGACCGCTCGCTCGAGTGGCTGCTCAAAGAAGCCGCAAATGGTGCCGTGTACGCCGCCGGGCATGCGGAGAGCGGGAACGACATCCCCGTCCTGCTCTCCACCTCGAAGGCCGAGCGGGTGGACGGCGGTTATCGCATCACGGGACACAAGGCGTTCGGGAGCCTCACCCCGGTGTGGACGTACCTCGGCATGCACGCCATGGACATGAGCGATCCCTCCGCGCCGAAGATCGTGCACGTCTTCATGCCGCGCGATGCGCAGGGGTATCGCATCGAGGAGACGTGGGACGTGCTCGGTATGCGCGCGACGAGCAGTCAGGACACGATCCTCGACGGCGTGTTCATTCCCGACGCGCGCGTCGTGCGCGTGATCCCGGCCGGTGCCGCCGGCGTCGATCTGTTCGTGCTCGCGATCTTCGCATGGGCGCTCCTCGGCTTCGGCAACATCTACCTCGGCATGGCGCAGTACGCGCTCGATCGCACGGTCGCCGGGCTCAAGAAGAAGACGGCGATCGCGCTCTCACGGCCGATGGCGTATCACGCGGAAGCGCAGCACACCGTCGCCGAGATGGGGCTCGAGTTGGAAGGGATCGCCCCGCACCTCGAGCGCGTGGCGGATGATTGGTCGAATGGCGTGGACCACGGCCACGGATGGCCGGCGAAGATCTTCGCCGCGAAGTATCACGCCGTCGAGAGCGCATGGCGGGTGGTCGATCACGCGCTCGATCTGTCCGGCGGCTTCGGCATCTTCCAGCGCTCCGGGCTCGAGCGGATGTTCCGCGATGCGCGGCTCGGGCGCATTCACCCGGCGAACAGCGCGCTCACGCACGAGCTCGTCGCGAAGACGCTGCTCGGCATCAGCCCCGACGAGATGCCGCGCTGGGGGTGACATCCCGTGCGACGCGGCGCATACCGGAGATGTCCACGGCTGCCGCGGAGCGTTGTCATTCCGAGCGAACGCGAGGAATCTCGGCGCGGCGAGTAGAGATCCCTCGCTTCGCTCGGGATGACAACCCGGAATGCTCGGGATGACAACCCGGAATGCTCGGAGGGCACCAGAGAAGAGTAGTTGCACTTCTCTGTGCCCTCCATGCCTCTGTGGTGCAATCGTTATCCGTATTGCGCTCGAAGCCCGCGCGTCACGCGAACATGGCCGGACTGATCTCCAGCGCTACCTCGGAGATCCGATCCACAGGCAGCCCGGCCCTGCGTGCATGCTCGCGGATCGCCTCGGGGCTCGGCGCATCGTACTCGCAGTAGATCTTTCCTTCCGTGTCGGACACGTAGCTTCGAATCCAGACGATCCCCTCCATCGCTGCGATCGCGTCCAGCGATCGATGAGCCGCGGCTTCGAGCTCCTGGCGTGACATGCCGGGTGCGGACCGCTCGATGATGTAACGTGGCATGAGTCACTCTCCGTGGTGTATGGGTCCCGCTGGTGTGTGAGCGAACGTATCGTCCCGCGCCGGGGCGTCACGCGCGGTCGCACGCCGCAAGGAGCGCAGCATCGCCGCACTCCTCCGCGAGTCGCCGTGCATGCTCCGCGCAGCGCGCTGCGTCTGCCTCTGCGCCCTGCGCTCGGCGGACACGACTCAGGTAGTGTAGCATCCACCCTTCGCCCTTCCGATCCTCCATCGTGCGGCGGATCGCGAGGGCGACCTCGTACTGTGCGGCCGCATCGTCCAGCCGGCCGATGCCGGTGTAGACCTCGCCGAGCGCGGCGAGCGAGTGCGCCTCGAGCAACCGCTCCCCCGTCTTCCGATTGAGCGAGAGCCCCTGCTCGAGCACGGTGCGCGCTTCCTCGTGCCGCTTGAGCCGGCAGAGCGTCAGGCCGAGGCTGTTGAGCATGAGCCCTTCGTGCACGGCGTCGCCGAGCTCGCGGAATATGCGCACGCCCATCTCGTACTGCCGCAGCGCCTCGCCGTATCGGCCGAGCTCCCAATGCAGGATGCCGAGCTGGTTGTGCAGCGACCCTTCCCGCCGGTGCTCGCCGCTCGCCGCCGCGCGCGCGATCGCTTCCTCGTAGAGCGGAATCGCATCGCGGACATTCGACGCCTGCCGCCGTGCGCAGCGCGCGAGCCCCTCGAGCGCGTCCAGCTCCCCGGCGGCATCATCCATCCGCCGGTGCAGCGTGCGTGCGGTGTCCCACGCCGCGCGCGCGTCGCTGAACACGCCGGACCGTTCGCGGATGGCCGCGATGCGACTCCACATGAGCGCCTCGCCGCGATGATCCTCGAGCTGCGCCAGGAGCGAGGTGCCCTCCTCGAACAGTGGGAGCGCTTCGTCGAAGCGGCCGAGCCCGTACAGCACTTCGCCGAGCATGCGGAGCTCCTGCGCCAACCCGTCGGCGTGACGCGCCTTGCGGCTCAGCTCCACCGCCTCGCGATAGACGCGCAGCGAATCCTCCACGAGCCCCTGCTGCAGGTAGATGTGCGCGATGGCCGTGAGGTGGAACGAGCGCTGAATGGGCATCTGGAACTCGCGCGTGTGCTCCTCGCCTCGACGCAGATACTCGAGCGCACGGTCCGCATCGCCCAGCGCGCGGTGAACGTTCGCGAGATTCTGCAGGACGAAGGACAGCGTGAGCTGATTCTCGTGGACCACGGGGAGCACGAGCGCTTCCTCCAGACATGCCCGCGCCCGCTCGTACTCGCCCATGTTCTTGAGGATGAGGCCGAGGTTGGCGAGATCGCCTGCGACCCCGTGCTCATCCTGTCGCTCGCGGTCGATCGCCAGCGCGTCTTCGGTGATGGCGAGCGCTTCGGCGTTGTTGCCCTCGTGCCAGCGCAGCAGCCCGATGCTGCGGAGCGCGTTGCGCTCACCGCCCACATCGCCCCGCTCGCGCGCGATGCGGAGTGCCGTCTCGAGCGCGCGCTCCGCGGCGTCGAACCGCTTGAGCAGCGTGTACACATCGCCCTGGCGCTGGTACGCTTCGGCGAGCTTGGCGGATGCGCCCGCGGGCGCGAGCAGCGTGATGAGCTCGTCGGCGAGCTGCTGCTGCCGGCCGCGGAGACCCAACGTCTCGCACAGGCGCTCCTGCCGGAGGAGGATCTCCGCCAGCAGCTCGCGCCGGTTCGTGTCATCGTCCAATCGGAGCAGCCACGCCTGCGCGCGCTCGAGCGTGCTCAGCGCATCCGAGAACTGATTGAGTGCGAGCGCGCGCTCGGCGGCCTGCATCCCGTAGTGCACCGCCTCGCGCCATGCCTCGGCGCGGCTGAAGTGGTGCGCGAGCAGCTCGGCACGCTCCTCGACACGCTCCGGATGCAAGCGCTCGATCGCACGCCCCACTGAGCCGTGCACCGCCTTGCGCTGATGCTCGAGCAGCGTCTCGTACGTCACTTCCTGCGTGAGCACGTGCTTGAAGCGGTACGCCTGTTCGGGGACGACGCTCGTCTGCTGGATGAGCCCGGCCGCCTTGAGCCGATCGAGTGGCGGCGCCGGATCGAGCGCTCCGGCGAGCACATCCTCCAGCACGTCGCGCGAGAACTCGCGTCCGATCACCGACGCGATGCGCAGCACCTCGCGCGCGTCGCGGTCCAGGCGATCGAGACGTGTGCGGATCACCGCCTGCACCGTTTCCGGGAACTGCACCGCGCCCGAGGCGTCGGCCGCCGCGGCTTCGCCCGACGTCACCGTCACCGTCCCTTCCTCGAGCAGCGTCTGACACACCTCCTCGAGGAAGAACGGGTTGCCCGCCGTGCGCTCGTGAATCTGCCGCGCGAGCGCCGGTGCGATGCGCTCGGCGTGCAGCACGGCCTTCATGATGGTGGCCGAGGCATCCCGGTCGAGCGGACCCAGATGGATGATCGTGCGATGGTCCGCGCTCTCCCAATCGACGGCGGTGTCCGGGCGATACGAGACCACGACGAGGAGTGGATAGGTGGGGATGATCTCGGCGAGGTGACGGAGCACATCGCGCGACGCGTCGTCCACCCAGTGCCAGTCCTCGAGAACGAGGAGCGTCGCGTGTCGCTTGGCGTACGACGTGACGACGGCGATCAGCGCATCGCGCATCGCGGCCTGGAAGCGCTCGCCCTGCAGGTGCCGCGGGACGGAATACACGTCGCTCGGCATCGAGAGAAGGTGCAGGTAGAACGGGACGACGCTCTCGAGCGACACATCGATGGCGCGGATGCGGCCGACGATCTCATCCGCCGTCGCCTCGCGCTGACTGTGCGCATCGAGGTGGAGCATGTCGCGCAGCGCTTCGATGAACGGGAGGTACGGCGTCGTGCCGCCGTACGATTGACACCGCCCCTTCAGCACCTGCGTGCCGTCATCCGTCAGGCGACGGCGCAGCTCGTAGAGCAGGCGGCTCTTCCCCGCGCCCGCTTCACCGACCACGGCGACGAAGCGCCCATCGCCTGCGCGCGCTTGCTCGAGCCGAGCCTGGAGCGTGCTCAGCTCGCTGCCGCGCCCTGTGTATGGCGTGAGTCCCGAGCGCTCGGACGCCTCGAGCCGCGTCGCGAGTCCCGATGCGCCGCGAATGCGATACGGCGTCATCGGCACCGCGCCGGCGTCGAGCAACACTGGCGTCCCCGCTTCGGCCGCGAAGAACGGTGCGATGAGCCGCTGGCACTCGGCGCTCGCCAGCACCGCGTCCGGTGTCGCGAGGGCCGCGAGTCGCGTCGCCGCGTGCACCGTCGAGCCGGCCACCTGATACGCGGCATCGTCGCGGCGCGGCCGCTGCACGATCACCGCGCCCGCGTGCACGCCCGATTGCATCCGGATCATGCGCCCCGGTCCCTCGGGGATCGCCTCCGCGATGTCGCGCACGCGCGCATGCAGCTCGAGCGCGGCACGCACCGCACGCACCGCGTCGTCCTCGTGCGTCTCGGGGACGCCGAACAGCGCACGCAGCTCGTCGCCGTGCAGCTCGTCGATCGACCCCCCGTGCCGGCGCATGACGTCCACCGCGGCGTTGCGCACGCGGCTCATCACGCGCTCCACTTCGTCGGGCGGGCACCGCTCGATGAGTGAGGGATACCCGGACAGCGTGGACACGAGCACCGCCGCCTGCCGGCGCTCGCCCTCGAGCGAGAGCGGCGCCCGAGTCTGCTCGCGCCGGCCCGTGAGGATGCGCGGTGGTGCGGCGCGCACCGTGGAGACGAGCAGTCCATGCAGCGACGACAGCTCGTCCGAGAAGGCGCGCATGGTGGCGAAGCGGTCATCGGGGCGCTTGGCCATGGCTTTCGCGAGCACGCTGTCGAGCGCGGCGGGCACATCGTCGCGCCGCGTGGAGAGCGGCTCGGGATCCCGCGCCTCGATGGCGAAGATGATCCCGCGATCATCGTCGGCGTGGAAGGGACGCGTCCCCGCGAGCATCTCGTACAGCACGACGCCGAGCGACCAGATGTCGGTGCGGTGATCCACATGGTCGCCGAGCGCCTGCTCGGGGCTCATGTATGCGGTGGTGCCGAGCCGCGCGCCGGGCTGGGTGACGCCGGAGTCGGAGAGCTTCGCGATGCCGAAGTCGAGGATCTTCACGAGCCCGTCGCTCGTGAGCATCACGTTCGCCGGCTTGATGTCGCGGTGGACGATCCCGCGCTCGTGCGCCTTCGCGAGTCCGTCCGCGATGTCGAGCGTGATGCGGATCGCCTGCGTGAGCGGGAGCGGGCCGCGCGCGATGAGGTGCGCCACCGTCTCCCCCTCGTAGTACGGCATCGCGATGTACATCCGGCCGTCGTCCGTGTCGCCGATCTCGTAGACGGTGCAGATGTTCGGATGCTCGAGCGCCGCGGCCGCCTGCGCTTCGACGAGGAAGCGCTTCTTCGCGTCGTCGGACGCCGCAAGGTGCGGGGGGAGGAACTTGAGCGCGACGCTCCGGTCGAGCCGCGCGTCGCGCGCGTGGTAGACGACGCCCATGCCGCCGCCGCCCAGCCGCTGGAGAATCGTGTAGTGCGGCAGGCGCGGCACGGTCTCGGGGGGCGGCGTCCGCAGCCCGGCGACGAGCGCCGACATGACGTCGTCGGCCACCTTGTCGAGCATCCCGGAGCGGGAGTGTGCGGCCAGCAGCTGCTCCACCTCGCTGCGGAGCGCGGGGTCGTCGCCGCACGCGCGATCGAGGTACGTATCGCGCGAGGTCGGAGTCCGCACCAGCGCTTCGTGCAGGATGTCCTGCAGCTCGGCCCATCGCTCAGGCGTCATCACGACTGCAACTCCCGGTTGAGCCAGGCGCGCGCCGCCACCCAGTCGCGCTTCACCGTGGCCGCGGACAGCTCGAGCGCGGCGGCCGTCTCCTCCACGCTCATCCCGGCAAAGAAGCGGCACTCGACGATCCGGCTCTGGCGTGCGTTGAGCCGC
>DASSNR010000400.1:0-9603 GCA_035687925.1 Gemmatimonadaceae bacterium
CGTGCCCGGTATACACCCCCATCCCACCGACGAGATCGGGGTGCTCGCTTTCGACCGAGTCCACCGCTTGCGCGACGAGGCGCGTGTCGCGCGCCGTGAGCCGTCCGTCGCCATCCGCATCGATCGCGACGTCCACCGCATCGCCGTATTGATGACGACTATCACGCGCGGCGCGGGCCACGTGCCGATTGTAGAGCGGCGTGCGGAACGCGGAGTGCACGCTGAGAAGCACCTGCACCTCGCCGGTGTCCGCGGCGGATCGGCGGTGTCGCATGCCCGCGATCTGCTCGACGACGAGCTCGAGCTTGTCCAGCACCTTGGGATCGACGGCAGCGAAGCGCGGCCACGTGGTCTGGCCATCGCGACTCAGAAAATCCGCGAGGCGCAAATGCTTCGTGATGGCGAGGTCCGCCACATTCGGCATGATCCTCACGAAGCCTTCCGGCAGTCCGTCCTCGCGGTGCCGCTCACCGGGGAACGTGCCGAGTCGATAGCCATCGAGCGTGGGACCGTGCTTCTCGTTGAAGGGGACGAGCACGGCGACGGTGAGTCCATCGATCACGCGATGCAAGCCATCGCGGACGAGTACGAGCTGATAGAAGCCCGGCGATTGGGGCGCGGTGAGTGTGTCGCTCACCAGTTGCATTGGCACGCCGACTTCCGCGGAGTCCGAGAGGCGCCGCCACACATAGCGCAGTGCGGTGGGATCTCCATGCACCTGCAACGGATATTCGACTGCATCACCCGGCAACGCGAAGCGCATCTGCACCGCGCCGCTGTACCCGAACGCATTGCTGCTCGGCTCGACGTCGGGAAGCGGCTCGATCAACGATCCGCGTGATTCGCCCGTCGCGAACGGTTTGGCGGCAAGCTGCTGGGGCGGCGCGTAGAAGGTGGCGAAGCCGATGGCCGCGGTGAGCGACACGGCGAGCGTGGAGTATCGCGCGACACGCCGTGATGACGGAGCACGCACGCGACGCGGGCCGGACGCAGACGTCTGGCTCACATTGCGTCTCGACACACATTGCCGCCAGACATCGGCGGGTACACCGCCCGTACACACCGCCCGGGCACCAACGAAGCATCCATCGAGGGACTCTCCAAAAGTGCTCCTGCGCGACCGGACAACGATCGACTCGGCCGCTCCACACATCCCAACCACCGCGGCGCACGCATCATGCGTGCCGCGAACGCTCAATGCTCCCACATCTCGTGAGAGCATACCAACCAATTCTAGTGTGCGGCTCGGCGGAGCGGCAATAGTCGCATCGGGCGCAAAATGCCTGTGCCGCTGACTGTGTGGTCAGTAGATGAAGACCGGCGTGCCGATCGGCACGATGCGATACAGAAAGTCGATGTCCTCGTTGCGAAGACGCACGCACCCGTGACTCACGGCGTGTCCGATCGATGCCGGATCGTCGGTGCCGTGCAGCGCGTAGCCGTCGCCGAGATTGAGGCGATGGTTGCCGAGCACACCGTCGTAGCGACGTTGATGCGTGCCGTACGGCGGAACGACAATGTTTCCACCGACGATGATCTCGCGACCTTCGGCGACATCGAGCGGCACGAGCCGACCATCCGGATACTTCTTCACGACATCGCTGCCAACCACGGTGAGCACCGCGCCATCGGCCGTAGGGAGATCCGTGCCGCGTGCGAGATGCACGAGGCCGAGCCCCTTGCGCTTGGCGAGCTCGAGATAGTGCCAATCGGGCGGCACCCAGATCGGATCGGCATCCTTGCTCTGGACCACGAGACGGCCGCGCGGTGTGTCGAACTTGTACTCGTCGCGTCCATCGTGCTTCACGAGCGTCTTTCCGCTCCCGACCGCGACGCGCGTCGTGAACACGAGCTGATCGCCTGTACGATACCAGAGCCGCCGATCCTCGATGCTCACGACGATGTATGCGTCCGACGGTGGTGCGGGACTCGACGCCAACGCGGTACGCAGCGAATCGGTGACGGCACCGGCCTGCTCCGTGATGTCATCGAGCAGGTCCCAGTTGCGATTGAAGACGATGCGATCGATGTCGCGATGGTAGCGAACATCCAGCGTGTTGACGACGAGCGCCGAGCTCGCGGCGCCGAGCACCACCGTCACGCCGATGAGACCGCACGCGATCTTCCAGCTGTCACGAAAAGGTTGCAGCAATCCCATCGGCCGATCAGTAGAAGTAGACCGCGGTCCCGCGGCTCAGATCAGGGAGGATGGCCTGCAGATCCGCAGCGCTCGCGCGCACGGCACCCGGCAGGATGTACGAGGGATCGTTGAGCGGGCCGACGGTCGGCAGCGAGTAGATGACGGTGCCGCCGTCGAGTACGATGGCGACCGGTCCGAGCGCACCTTGCACCATACGATCGGCGGGGACGGGGATGCCGCGATCGAGATACACCCAGCGCGGCACGGTCCAGCCGCTGTCGGCAGTGTACAGCTGCTGGATCGAACGCGCGCCGCGCGGCGCGACGAGATGAATCGTGTCGGGCATCGCACCGATGCGCCGCTCGGGTCCCACCTCGACGGGGATCTCGCGGAGCAGCGCGCCCTCACGCTCGAGGTACATGCGCCCGCTGTCCACCGACACCGAGAGATGGATGTCCTTGTCGAGCTTCGCCTGCCGACGGAGAAGCTGCATCATCATGTCGAAGCGGCGCTCGCGCGAGTCGAGGATGGTCTCCGACTTCTTGCGCTCGAAGTCGCTCATCCCCGCCTGTAGTCGCGCGACCTCGTCGGCGTAGCGCGCGCGCCGGGTGAGCACCCAGCCATCGGCGCCAAGAAGGCTCAGAATGAGGATGACGAACACGACGACGAACACCGGATGCTGTCGTCGAAACGTGGTGAAGGTCATGCGTGATGAGGAAACCGGTCAGCGTTGCGCGATGCGCTCGATGTCGAGGATTGGTACACCGGATGCGGCGCTTCGGCCCACCCGCACGCGCGCGATGATGGTGATCCTCGACAGTGGATCGAGTGCGCGCGCGGTGGCGAGGAGGGAGGGCGGCACGGCGAGATAGAGGAGCGCGTCCTCATCGCCTGGACCCTTCGCCAGGAGATAGGGCTCGTTCGGCGCGAGATCGCGGCGCAACGGATCGGCGGTCTGCAGCGCGATCACCTGCACGCGCCAGCGGATGGTCGTGCCGCGCGTCCCTTGCGGATCGGCACGCAGGTCGGCCGCGCTGAGCGAGGGGTACGTCGAGGCATCGGCGGGCTGCAGGTCATCGTCCTTCACCCATCCCTCCACGCGGACGCGCGTCCAGCCGCGATCGTGTGCGAGCACCTCGACGCGTGCACTGGAATCGAGCGTCGCGAGCACGCGATCGCCGGGCGCCGAGCGTAGCATGGTGCGCGGTACGGGCGCGAGCTCGTGCGACGATCGGGCAGTGGCGGCCGTGCTATCCGCGGATGGCGCGGCAGGAACAGTTGTACCCGAGCGTGCCGCGGCGCTGGATTGCGCAAGTGCCGTGGCCGGGACGATGAGTGCAAGGATCAGCCAGAGAGCGTACATCGCTGGAAGGGGATGGTGAGGAAGGATACATTGCGGCAGCGCTGTCATGCCGAGGAGAGATTCCTCGCTGCGCTCGGAATGACACGTCGCTCGGAATGATACGACGCTCGAAGCGACAACGAGCTGGATCCCATATACTGAACACCAATGCCGAATTCGAAAAGACGCCCGGTCATCCTCATGGTGTTGGATGGCTGGGGCTATCGCCCGGAGCGCGAGGGGAACGCGATCGCGATGGCGAACACGCCGACGTGGGATGCCCTCTGGGCGCGCCAGCCGCGCACGCTCCTCGAAGCATCCGGTCTAGCAGTAGGACTCCCATGCGGGCAGATGGGAAACAGCGAGGTAGGTCATCTGAATCTGGGCGCCGGACGCGTGGTGCCGCAGGACCTCGTGCGCATCTCGGAGGCGATCGCGGACGGATCGTTCTTTCAGAACGATGTCCTCGTTCGGGTGTGTCGCGGCGTGCGCGAACGCGGCGGCACGCTGCATCTGACGGGGCTCATCGGGAAGGGCGGCGTGCACGCCATCGATCAGCATCTCTTCGCACTCATCGACCTCGCCGAGCGCGAGCGCGTGCCGCGCGTCGCCATCCACGCGCTGCTCGATGGGCGCGACACCCTTCCCCGCTCCGCGCTCCGCTTCATGGAGGAGACGACCGAGCGCGCACGCGGGCGTGCGGTGATCGCCTCGCTGGGCGGGCGCTACTACGGGATGGACCGCGACAAGCGGTGGCAGCGCACGGAGCTGTGGTACCGTGCGATGGTCGAGGGGGTGGGGCCCGAGGCGAGCGATCCGGTCGAGGCGATTCGCACGGCGTACGAGCGCGGCGAGAGCGATGAGTTCATCAAGCCCGTGGTGATGGTGCACGACGGGAAACCGGTCGCACCCTTCCACGACGGCGACGGCGTGATCTTCTTCAACTACCGTGCGGACCGGATGCGGCAGATCGTGCGCGCACTCACCCAGACGGGGTTCGACGCGTTCAACGTCGGCGCGCGCCCCAAGGTGGATGTGGCGACGATGACGATGTACGACGAGACGTTCGATGTCCCTGTCGCCTTTCCGCCGTTCACGCTCTCCCGCATCGTGGCCGAGGTGGTATCGTCGCACGACATGACGATGTTCCGCACGGCGGAAACCGAGAAGTACGCGCACGTGACGTATTTCTTCAACGGCGGCTTCGAGACGCCGTATCCCGGCGAGATACGCCAGCTCGTACCGAGCCCGCAGGTGGCGACGTACGATCTGCAGCCCGAGATGAGTGCGCCCGGCGTGACCGATGTGTTGTGCGGCGCGATCACCTCCGGTGATTACGATTTCATTCTGTGCAATTACGCGAATGGCGACATGGTTGGGCACACCGGTGTGATTCCGGCGGCGATCAGAGCCGTGGAGACGGTCGACCGGTGTCTCGCGCGCGTGCTCGCGACGGCGGAGCACACGAACGCCCGCGTGATCGTCACCGCCGATCATGGGAACTGCGAGATGATGATCGACCCCGAGACCGGTGGACCGAACACCGCGCACACGACGAATCCGGTGCCGCTGGTGATCGTCGATCCGGAGACGACGGGACCACTGCGCAGCGGCGGCGCGCTCAAAGATGTAGGCCCGACGCTGCTCGCGATGCTCGGCCTCGAAAAGCCCACGGAGATGACGGGCGTTGACCTGAGAGACATGGGAGTCCGCACGTGAAGCGTATCCTTGGTGTGGTGTTGGTGGCATTGGGCGTATCGCCGGCGCTGGCGTCGGCGCAATTGGTGGGGCATTCGCCGTCATCCAGCCCGTTCTTCGACCTTCCCTACAAGCAGGAGTTCACGCTGTACGGCGGCGAGTTCTTCGGCTCGACGGGGCGGGCGGGCGTTGGTCCGGATCAGGCGCCGCTCATCGGATTCCGGTACGGCCTTCGACTCGGCGGGCCGGTGGATTTCTTTACGCAGATCGCGCGCTCGTTCTCCAACCGCGTGGTGCTCGATCCCGCCGACACGGGCGCGGCGCGCAATAAGGGGATGACGTCGGCACCGGTGTACCTCGCGAACGTCGGACTGGGCTTCAACCTCACCGGACAGAAGAGCTACCACCACTTCGTGCCGGTGGTGAACGTGGGACTCGGCGTCGCCTCGGATGGCGGTAAAGCGGATGACGTGGGAGGATTTTCGTTGGGCACTCCCTTTGCACTCAACTTCGGAGTCGGCCTCCGTTGGACACCGCGAGGCCATTACCAACTCCGGGCGGAGTTCACGGATTACCTCTACGCGCTCAATTATCCACCCCTCTACTTCCAGGCGCCGACGGCGACGAGCACATCGGTTCTGCCGCCGGGTACCTCGCGGAAGCAGTGGACGCACAATCCGGTTCTCTCGCTCGGACTCTCCTATGTGTATTGAATCGAGGCCCAAGGAGTATTCGGATGGCTCGCGATTACGAGGATGTCTTCGATCTCGGTGACATGAGCGATGACGATCTACAGTCGCTCGTCCGCGAGGAATTCGACCGGTACGGGACGTTCGATCCTGCGAACGTGTCCGTGCGTGTGCGGGATGGGCTCGTGATGCTGTCGGGTCGTGTGGGGAGCGAAACGGAGCGTCGCATCGCCGAGCGCGTGTTGACGGACGTGATCGGCGTGACGCGCTACAAGAACGATCTCGTGGTCGATCCGATTCGCCGCTCGCAGGAGTCGGAGGCGGCGGACGATCACCTGGCGGACGAGATCTCGCGCGACGGGCTGTACGGGGATCTCCCCATCTCCGAGGAGACGCGCAGCTCCGAGCTCTCCACCGAAGACACGGACGCGGGACTGTACGGGACGCACGACATTCAGAAGTCGATCTCCGAAGGCGCGTCGTTCAATCCGCCTGACAGCCCGACGCCGGAGGGGCTCGGCGAAGGGCCGCAGGACGAGGAGAGTTTTGGGGAAGGGGAGATTTCGTAAGCTGTGAGCTATGAGCTCTGAGCTTTGGGTGATGAGTTTGGTTATGAGTGCGGAGATCGAGAACGCCTCTGGTTCATGACCCCACTCACAACCCACAGCTCACAGCTCACAGCTCAAAGCTCACAGCCCTTCCCCCCACCCGCACCACCTCTTTCATGCCTCTGTCTTCTCTCACGCGCCGTGTGGCGTTCGCGGCGGCGCATCGATACTGGCGTCCGGAGTGGAGTGAACAGCGCAATGCGGAAGTCTTCGGCCAGTGCGCGAATCCGTACTTTCACGGGCACGGGTACACGTGCGACGTGACGGTGAGCGGCGCGATCGATGACACCACAGGGATGGTGATCGACCTCGGGCTGCTCGATCGCGTGCTGGCGAAGGAAGTGCGCGAACGGTTCGATCATCGGAACATCAACCTCGAGGTACCGGAGTTCGCGGAGGGGAAGATGATCCCGACCGGAGAGAATCTCGCGCGATTCATCTTCGAGCGGGTGCAGGCGGGACTGGGACGTGCGGCGCGGGTGACGAGGGTGGTCGTACGCGAGGATGAGACGTTGAGCGCGGAGTTCCTTGCCTCGCCTGCGTCCCCGTAGGCATCTTCGATGTATGGCCGATCCCGCCGTTGATCGTGACACCGAGCCCGTCTCCCTCGATGCGGTCGAGGAGGCACCCGTCTGGCTCGAGGTGAACGGCGCGCCGGCAGTCACGTGGATGTGCACGCCGGATCAGCTCGACGAGCTAGTCGTGGGATGGCTGCACGGTGAAGGGTACATCGAGACGACGGCCGATCTCCTCAAGATGCGCCCATGCACCAAGGAGCTCGGCTTCTGGGTCGATGTGCCGCGCGAGAAGTACGACGCCGTGGAGAGCGCGGATCGCCGGCGCGTGCTCGCGTCGGGGTGCGGCGCGGTGACGACGATCATCGGCTCGATGAGCGCCGTGCAGCGCCGGCGCGGACCGGTGCCCGACGTCGATCTCGCGCAGATGCGACTACTCTTCAAGGAGATGTTCGCGCGCGGGGAGCGGTACAAGGAGACCGGCGGATTGCACGCGGCCGCGCTCTCCGACGGCGAGCACCTGCTCTACCACGCCGAGGACATCGGACGGCACAACGCGGTCGACAAGGTAATTGGCGCGGCGATTCTCGACGATACGAATCCGCGCGATCTCCTGCTCCTCGTCACTGGGCGCATCTCCGGCGAGCTCGCATTCAAGGCGGCGCGCGCGCAGTTGGCGCTGGTCGCTACGCCGTCGGTGCCGTCCACGATCGCAGTGGACATCGCGAAGGCCGCGGGAATGGTGCTCATCGGGCGCGCGGTGAGCGGGCATCCGCAGTACCATCGCCCGTGAGCGCGGGGTGCACCGGCGTCATCCTCGCCGGCGGACAGGCGACGCGCTACGGCGGGCTCCCCAAGGGGCTCGAGCGCGTGGCGGGTGAGCGGGTGATCGATCGCGTCGCCGCAGCGCTCGCGCAAACGACGGACGAGCTCCTCCTCATCGCCAACGATCCAGCCGCGGACAGCTGGCTTCCCGGCGTGCGCGTCGAGCGCGACGTTCGACCAGGGCTCGGCAGCCTCGGCGGGATTCTCTCCGGTATCGTGCACGCGGGACGTCCCGCGCTCATCGTTGCGTGGGACATGCCCTTCGTGCCCGCGGGGCTCCTCGCCGCGCTCCGCGAGCTGGGCGAGCGTGAGCGAGCCGACGCCGCCGTCCCCGAGAGCGGATCGCGCCGAGGCGTGGAGCCGCTGTGCGCGTACTACACGCCCGGGTGCGTCGCGCCCATCGAGCGGCAGTTGGAGCGCGACGACTTGCGCGTGATCGGATTCTACGACGACATTCGCCTGGCGCGGCTCGACGCGGAGCGCGTGCGCGGCTTCGGCGATCCCGCCGTGCTCTTCATGAACATCAACACCCCAGCCGAGCGCGCGCTCGCGGAGCAGCATGCCTCGACCACCGATGGTGGCCGTCATCGGCAAGAAGCATAGTGGGAAGACGACGCTCACCGTGCAGCTCGCCGCCGAGCTGCGCCGGCGCGGCTACCGTGTGATGACGATCAAGCACGGATCGCATACGTTCAACATCGATCCGGCGACGACCGACACGTACCGGCACTATCACGAGGGGCACGCGGAGAAGGTGGCGATGGTGGCGCCGGACAAGTTCGCGCTCATCGAGCGGTGGAGCGACGAGCGCACGCCGGAGGACATCGCGGAGCGCTACATGAGCGACGCGGACGTGGTGGTGTGCGAGGGGTTCAAGGCATCGGCGCTGCCGAAGATCGAAGTGTATCGAAGGGCGGCGCACGCCGAGCCGCTCTACCGTGCGGGGTCGACGCAGGCACCGCATTATCTGGCCATCATCACCGACAGCGAGGATCTCGACGTGGACGTCCCCGTGATTCGTTTTGCCGACGCCGACTGGTTGGCGCGCGTTGCCGCGCTCGTGGAGCAGACCGTCATGGGGCGGAGGCCGTCGTGAGCGCGCGCACATCATCTGCAGCGGCGCTCGCGCTCGCGCTCGCCGCCGCCGGGTGCGCGTCGGCCGGTGCGATGCGAACATCGCCACTCGCGGCCAGCGCCTCCGTACGCGAGCTTCGTTCGGCGATCGATGCAATGGCCGATGCGCCGGAGTTCCGCAACGCGTACTGGGGGATTCTGATCGTCGACCCCGACGCGGGCGACACGCTCTACTCGCGGAACGCGGGGAAGCTCTTCATGCCCGCGTCGAACATGAAGATCGTCACGGGCTCGGTGGCGCTGCATACGCTGGGGCCCGACTTCCGCTTCCGCACCGCATTCGCGGCCCGCGGCGCGGTGCACGACACGGTGCTCGACGGCGATCTCCTGATCTACGGCCGAGGGGATCCGACGATCAGCGATCACATGCAGAATGGCGATGCGATGGCGCCGCTGCGCGCCATCGCCGATTCGCTCGCGGCGCACGGGATCCATCGCATCGCGGGACGGCTCGTCGCCGCGGGCGATGCGTTCCCGGATGCGGACCTGGGCTTCGGCTGGTCGTGGGATGATCTCGCGAGCGACTACAGCGCGGGCGTCAACCAGCTCTTCTTCAACGAAGGGTTCGCGCAGTTGATCGTGCGTGGCGGCGCGATTCCGGGCGATCCGGTGAGCGTCACGACGATCCCCGATCGCAGCTATCCGGTCATCA
>DASSNR010000402.1:0-5674 GCA_035687925.1 Gemmatimonadaceae bacterium
CATCGTCGCCGAGTTCCTCATGCCGCTCCTCGATCGCGAGCGCGCGGCGATGTTCGTCGTCATCGACTGTCTGCGGCTGGATCAGTGGCGCGTGCTGCAGCCGTTGCTCGCCCCCTTCGTCGATGTCGAGACGACGCACTACTTCTCGATCCTCCCCACGGCCACGCCGTACTCACGCAATGCGCTGTTCAGCGGACTCTTCCCCGGCGAGATCGCCGCGCGCTTCCCCGACTGGTGGGGCGAGCGCGAGGACGAGTCGCTGAACGCGCACGAGCGCGAGCTGCTCGAGGCCCAGCTGCGCGAGCTGAGGCACCAGGTCCCCGTGCGCTACGAGAAGATCTCGACCGCGCTGGACTCGGACGAGCTCGAGCGGCGTGCCTCGAGCGCCATCGCCCACGAGGGCGTGAGTGCGTTCGTTTTCAACTTCGTGGACCTGCTCACCCACGGGCGCAGCGAGTCCGCGATTCTGTATGAGGTGGCGCGCGACGAGATCGCGCTCCGGCAGATCACGCGGCAGTGGTTCGAGCGCTCCGTGCTCTTCACGCTTCTCAAGGACGCGGCGCGACGCGGGATCCCCGTGCTCATCACGAGCGATCACGGCTCCATCCACTGTCAGACGCCGGCCACCGTCTTCGCCAAGCGTGATGCGACCGCGAATCTCCGCTACAAGTTCGGCGAGGATCTGCGCGCCGAGCGCGCGGATCTCGCGCTGCTCTTCCCGAACTCCGATGCGTTGCGGCTTCCGCGTCGCGGATTGGGTGCCAACACGCTGCTCGCCACCGGCGATTCCTTTTTCGTCTATCCGACCAAACTGCGCGAGTATCAGACCCGCTATCGCGGCTCGTTCCTGCATGGCGGCGTCACCCCCGAGGAAGTGATCCTCCCCGTCGCGCTTCTCACCCCGCGGTAAGTGCGCTTCTACAGTCGACTGCTTCGCTTCCTCCGTCCACACACGTGGCGGATGGCCGGCGCGATCGGCAGCAGCTTCATCGCCGCCGCGCTCGACGGCTATTCGTTTGCGCTGCTCATCCCGTTTCTGAACGCGCTGTTCGGCATGAGCCCACTCCCCGGCACGCAGGGGTGGGTGAACAACTTCCTGAAGTGGACGATCGGCGCGCTGCTCGACCCGGCCGATCCGATGGGTTCGCTGCGCAACGTGATCCTCATCATCCTGCTCACGGTGGCGGTGAAGAACCTCTTCGTGTGGACGGCGGGCACCTGGGGAGCGGAGCTGCAGGAATACGTGACGCGCGATCTGCGCGACGCGGTGTACCGTCACCTGCAGCTCTTGCCGATCGGCTATTTCACGCGTACGCGGACGGGGCAGCTCCTGTCGCGCGTCCTGAGTGACACGGAGCAGACGCGACAGCTCATCACCCAGCTGGTGACGCAGGCGCTGCGATCGGGCGCACTGGTGATCACCTACGTCGCGTTTCTGTTCGGGATCTCGTGGCAACTCACGCTCATCGCGCTGGTCGTCGCTCCGCTGCTGACGCTCGCGCTGCAGCCGCTCCTGCGGCGTTTGCGCAAGGGGTACCGGACGCTGCGCAACGATCACGGCGAGATGACGAGCGTGCTGCAGGAGAGCGTGAGCGGCATCCGCCTGGTCAAGTCGTACGGCGCGGAGCGGTACGAGGAGGCGCGCTTCGTCGGCGCGAGCCACGCGTTCTCGGACGGGCTGGTGCGCATGGCGCGCGTGGCGCTCATCGGGCAGCCGATCACCGAGACGTTGGGCACGGGGATTACCGTGCTCCTGCTCTGGTTCGGTGCGCAATTCGTGCTCGTCGACCGCACGCTGGAGGCGTCGCAGTTCCTCGCCTTCCTCACGCTCGTGATGCGTCTGCTCCAGCCGCTCAAGCAGCTCTCGCAGCTTCCGGCGGTGGCACAGAACGCGTTCGCCTCGGCGGAGCGGCTCTTCGACGTACTCGACACGCCTACCGAGCGCGCGCTCGATCGCGGCACGCGCGCGGTGACGGAGTTGCACGAGTCGATCGCGTTCGAGGATGTCTCCTTCGCGTACGACGACGAACCCGTGCTCTCACACGTCAGCCTCACCGCACGCGCAGGCGATGTCATCGCGCTCGTCGGCGCGAGCGGGGCGGGGAAGTCCACGCTCGTCGATCTCATCCCGCGCTTCTACGAGCCGACGGAAGGGCGCATTGTCCTGGATGGCGTCGACACGCGCGACATCACACTTCCCTCGCTCCGCGCACTCATGGGGATCGTCAGCCAGGAGACGGTGATCTTCAACGACACCGTGCGCAACAACATCGCCTACGGGAGCGCCGAGCACTTCACCGACGAGCAGATCGAGGCCGCGGCGCGTGCGGCCAACGCGCACACGTTCATCTCGGCGCTCCCCAACGGCTACGACACCACACTCGGTGAGCGCGGCGCGAGGCTCTCGGGCGGTGAGCGGCAGCGCATTGCGATCGCGCGCGCGCTCCTCGTCGATCCGCCGATCCTCATCCTCGACGAAGCGACATCGGCGCTCGACACCGAGAGCGAGCGGCTCGTGCAGGAGGCCATCGACCGGCTGCTCGAGGGGCGCACCGTCTTCGTGATCGCGCACCGGCTCTCGACCATCACGAACGCCAGTGAGATCCTCGTGCTCGATCACGGGTGTGTGGTCGAGCGCGGCACGCACCGTGAGCTGCTCGCGCGCCGCGGTGCCTATTTCCGGCTGCACGCCATGCAGTTCCGCGATCAGGAACCCTTGAGCGTCGTCTGACGTGCGCATCCTGTTTTATATCGAGGCCCGGGAGTGGACCGGGAGCGCGCGCGCGTTCCTTGCCGCAGCGCGTGGGCTCGAGGCGCGCGGGCATCAGATCGTGTTCGCGTGCGACCCGGAGAGCGCTGTAGCGGAGCACGCGCGCTCGGGCACCTGTGAGGTGGTGTCGATACGTCCCGAGGCGTCGCTCATGGGAGCTGCGCTCCGCGTGCGCGCGATGCTCGCGCGGTTCGCCATCGATGTCGTCTTCGTCCCGAGCGATCGGGAGCAGGTGATCGCGGCCACGGGCGCGTGGCTCGCCGATCGCGCCGCCGTCGTGCGCCGGCTTCCGATTGGTGCGCCCTTCGCCCTCTCCCGTCGCGGGCGCTTCGCGCTCCGGCTCGCCACTACGGGCTTCGCATTCAGCTCCGAGGATGATGTGCGCGCCGCGCCCCGTCTTGCGCACGCGCGACTCGAGCCGGCCGTGCTCCCGCTCGGCGTCGATGTGCAGCAGTACGAAGCCGTGCGGGGGGCGGCACGGGCGGTGGCGGGCGTGGACATCGACGCGGATCTCATCGTGTGCATCGGCGATGCGGAGAGTCGTGTGCCGATCGGCACCGTGCTTCGTGTCGTCGCCATGCTCGCGCCGCGACACCCGCGCTTGCGCCTCGCCGTTCTCGGCCGCGGCACGGACACGCAGGATCTCCGTCTTCACGCCGCCGCGCTCCGCATCACCCGGCTCATCCGCTTCCTCGGCGATGGCAGCGGCTCGCCCGGCGAAGCGATGGCCATGCTCGGCGCAGCGGACCTCGGATGGATCGCGGCGGGTGGGGATGACGGCGCATTCGCCGCGCTCGATCTGCTCGCGTCCCGCGTCCCCGTGCTCGCCGAGCGTGGCACGATCGCGCGGCACTTCGTCCCCGATGGCATCGCGGGCGTGCTCCTGCCGCCCGCCGATCCGCCGAGCGCCGCGGCGGTCGTCGCACGTCTGCTCGCGCTCGGCGACGAGCGCATCGCGATGGGGAACGCGGGCCATGCGCGCGTCGCCCGCGACTTCTCCGAGGTCGCGATGATCGAGGCGTTCGAGCGTGCAGCGATCGCGGCCGGGAGTCGCGCGTAGTGGAGACGACCACCGAGCGCGTGAGCATCTATCGTCCGCCGAAGCTGTCGCATCGCGCGGAGTACTGGGCGCTGCGCAGCATCATCCGCGGGCTCGGCCGCATGAGCTGGACGAAGGCGACGGACGCCGGTGCGCGGCTGGGCGCGTTCGGCTATCGCCCGCTCGGCATTCGACGCCGGGTCGTCGAGCGGCAGATCGCCGCCGCGTTCCCGGAGATGTCGCACGAGCAGGTGGCGCGGCTCTCCCGCGCCTCGTTCGAGCATCTCGGTCGCGTGGCGGTCGAGGCCGCGCTCCTCCCGAAGATCGGCAAGCGCGGGGTGCTCGATCTCGTCGAACGCCTCGATGGGTGGGAGCTCATGGAGCGCGCGCTGGCGATGAACCGCGGCGTGATCGTCGTGACGGGGCACGTCGGCAACTGGGAGCTCGGCGGCGCCTATCTCGCCGCGCGCGGCGTCCCGATCGATGTCGTCGTGCGGCGCATGGGGAACCCGCTGTTCGACGCGTACCTCAACGGCACGCGTCTCCGACTCGGGATGACGGTCGTGTACGAGAACGAGGCCGTGCGGCGCACCACGCGTGCGCTGCGCATCGGGCGCGCGGTCGCGTTTCTCGCCGACCAGGGGATCCTGCACCTCGCGTCCACCTTCGTCCCGTTCTTCGGCCGCCCAGCAAAGACGCCGCGCGGCCCCGCGGTGTTCGCGCTCCGGTGGAACGTGCCCGTCCTGTTCGGCGCGGCACTCCGGCAACCGAGTGGCCGCTTCCGCGTGCTGTTCGAGGAGCTTCCCGTAGAGGACACGGGCGACCGCGAGCAGGATGTCGATCGATTGGTGGCGCGATACACGGCGCTGCTCGAGCAGTGCGTGCGCGAATATCCCGAGCAGTACTTCTGGCAGCACCGGCGGTGGAAGCGACAGCCGGCCGATACGCCAGCAGAGCTGCGCGACCCCGCCGCCGTATGAGGACCATCGCACGCCTCCGCCGCGATCCGCGCGCGCTCATCGGGCTCGCGGTCGTCGTGCTGCTCGTCATCGCCGCGCTCTTCGCACCGCTGCTCGCGCGTCACGATCCCACCCGCATCGATCTCGTCCATCAGCTCGAGCCGCCGTCGCTCGCGCACTGGATGGGGACGGACTTTCAGGGGCGTGACGTGTGGGCACGGCTCATCTATGGCGCGCGCATCTCGCTCCTCGTGGGAATCATCTCGCAGGCGATCGCGCTCGCCATCGGTGTCACGCTCGGGCTCGTCGCCGGGTTCTACGGCAAATGGGTGGATGAGCTCGTGATGCGGCTCGCCGACATCACCCTCGCGTTTCCGACGCTGCTGCTCCTCATCGCGATGGTGGCCGCGCTCACGCCATCGCTCGGCGTCGTCTTCGTCACGATCGGCGTCGTGGGATGGGCGGGAATGGCGCGTCTCGTGCGCGGCCAGGTGCTCGTCGTGCGAGAGACCGAGTACGTGCACGCCGCCCGCGCACTCGGCGCGCGCGACCGGAGAATTCTCCTGCAGCATCTGCTGCCGAACGTGATCGCGCCCGTGGTCATCGCCGCGACGCTCGGCATGGCCGGCGCGATCATGGCGGAAGCCGCGCTCTCGTTTCTGGGACTCGGCGTGCAGCCTCCGACGCCGAGCTGGGGCTCGATGATCGCCGATGCCCGCGACCTCACCCAACTCCGCACGGCGCCGTGGACCTCCGTGTTCCCCGGCCTCGCGATCGGCGCGGCCGTGCTCGGATTCAATTTGTTGGGTGATGCATTGAATGATGCGCTGAATCCGCGGGGAGCGGGACTCGGGACTCGGGACTCGGGAACTGCTCCGGCGGCGAGAGCTGATTCCCCACGAGCCG
>DASSNR010000404.1:0-6093 GCA_035687925.1 Gemmatimonadaceae bacterium
GCGGCGTGTGGACTGGTACACTGTAGGGACGCGGGATGCGCTGAGCGTACGTGGGGATAGCCGAGCGTGATGTCACGAGGCGGCCGCATCGTCTGACCACTCATGGACGAAATCTCACGCGCGATCGCATCCGTTTGTGCACGCCGCTGTCACCTCTCTGTCGCAGCACGAGGAACCGAATCGTGGAAGAGACATTCTGGCTCGAGCGGTGGAACCGGCAGGAGACCGGATTTCACCAGCGAAGCGTCAACACGCAGTTGCGGCGATTCTGGCCCGATCTCGCACTTGCGGCGGGCGATCCCGTCTTCGTACCGCTGTGTGGGAAGAGTGGGGACATGATGTGGCTGCACGCGCAGGGGCATCCGGTGCTTGGAGTGGAGCTCAGTCCGGCGGCGATCGCAGCGTTCTTCTCCGAGCACGACCTTACCCCACGACGGCGGAGGCACGGCGCGTTCGACGTTACCGAATCCGATGGCATCCGCATCTTCTGCGGCAACTTCTTCGATCTGACGGCGGACGATCTCGCGGAGACGACGGCCGTCTACGACCGTGCAGCGCTCGTCGCACTGCCGCCCGAGATGCGCGAGCGATATGCGGCGCACATGATCGACATCCTGCCGCCGAGCACGCGGATGCTCCTCGTGACACTCGAATACCCGCAGGCGCAGATGGAGGGCCCGCCGTTTTCCGTTCCGTCAGCAGACGTCGAGCGACTCTACGGTCGGGGCGGCGACGTCCGCCTGCTGACGCGGAACGATGTCCTGTCGAAGAACCAGCGCTTTGCCGAACGTGGGGTGACGGCGCTCTACGAGTGCGCCTATCTCGTGACGGTACGCATGTAGCGAAACTCTCCGGCGCGTGGCCGGCTCGCGTGAGATCGTGCGAGTCCGACGTGCGCGCACCGGTGCGACGCCCTACTTCCCTCGCATGCGCTCCAGCGTCGCCCGCACACCGGAAGGGACGAGCAGATCGTCCGCGATCGCCGCGATCTCCTCGGCATCTCTCCACGCGCGCTCGAGCTCCGCGAGCTCACCCGCCATCGCGCGCCGCTCTGCCTCCTCGTGCAGCGCCATCTCCAGCGCGAGCCGGTCGACGGTCGAGAGGCCGTACAGCCCCGTACGCCCGATGCTGCCGCGACGCCCATACTGGTGCGCTCGGCCGGTGACAGCGGTCGACGACTCGGCGCGCCGAGCGAGCTGCTCGACGTAGCGCTCGGGTCCACCGCCCTGCTCGATCTCGCCGACCGCGGCTGCGACCGTCTGGCGCGAGCCGCCGAAGCGGTTCACCGCCGGGATGACGTGTGATGCGATGCGCAACGCCTCGGGTCCCTCGAAGCGCGACTGCCCGTTCTTGTAGCGAAGCTCGATGGCGAGCGCGCCATCGCTGGCGTGCGTGATCGAGCTCTCGGCCAGGTGCCGCCGCCGGACCGGGAGCACCTGGCCCGAGTCGGTGCGCACACGGGCGACCACCGTCTCGGGTCCGCCGTAGATCGCGGTGCGCGCAGCCTGGACGATCATCCATCCGAATCCGCCGATGCCGACGCCCGCCGTAACGCCGCCGACGACGAGCCCTCCGATCGCGGCGAGCCCCGCGCCCGCGATGAGCATCTGACGGTTGCGTCGGCGGCCGAACTGGTCGCCGTAGCGCCAGGCCGCGAACTCGGGGCGGAGCGGCGCACCGATGCGCACGAGCTCCGTGCCGTCAGCGAGTCGCGCGAGCCCGATCTCCGGCGTGGCGACGCGCCGCCGAGTGTCGTGGTACAACCGCTCAGCCTCCTCGACCGCCTCCCACCGTTCCTCGAGCGGCGAGAGGTTCCACCGCTCGCACTTCCGACAGATCACCCAGAGCCGCCCCTTCGCGGCGTCGAAGGCGATGCGGCGACCGACGGGAAACGACTCGAATGTCGCGTTGGTACCGAGCGACTGATTGCAGAAGATGCAGGTAGAAAACACGGCGCTTCGGGAGAGAGCAGAGTCGGTGGGCCGGCAGCGAATGTCCTGCTCGCCGCCGGCCACCTTCCCTCTCAAGATTAATCACCGCGCGACGGCGATGTTCGCGCTCGTCTGGAACGTGAGCACGCCATCCGCGACGTACGGCGCTGCCACCGGGAGACTCGCGCTCACGATTGCATCGGTCATCGCCGCGCGCTCGGCGTCCGACATCGCCTTCCCTGTCGCCGTCATGCCGATCACCGCGATGGCGTTCAATCGCGCGAGCACAGCCGGATCGAGCGCGAAGTGCGTCTCGCGCGACACGCGGTCGACTCGGACATCCGTGAACCCCGCGTCGGTCAGGAGCTGGGCCAGTGCCTCGGCGTCGGCGAAGCTGTGGCGCGCGTCGTCGATGGGGCCGAGGTAGCGTTCGGCGACGAGGCCGAGGTCGTGGAAGAGACCGTTCTCCTCGAGCGATCGCCAAACGGCGACGCCCACGCGTCCGCCCGGTGCGAGCACACGCCGTATCGCGCGCATGGCTGCCGGCCTGTCCGGAAAGAACTGCAGCCCCTCCTGGCAGACGACGACATCGAACTGTTCGTCGTCGCGCACGGGCAGCTCGGTGGCATCGCCCTCTCGCCAGTCGATGGTCGGCTCGACAGCGCGGGCGACCGCGAGCATGGCTGGGCTGCGATCGATGGCGACGACGCGCGCCTTGTCGCCGATCCGCTCGCGCGCGAGGCGCGCGACGATCCCTGTGCCGCACGCGACATCGAGCACACGCGACCCGGGGGCGAGCGATACGGTGTCGAGCAACACGTTCCCCCATGGCCGGAACAGCGGCTCGACGAGCAGGCGCTCGTAGAGCTCCGGAAAGTTTCCTCGCGCCATGGACATCATCCAGTCGGATGCAACCGTCGAGGGGATGGTCGGCGACGTCATGGCAACCTCCGCGCAGGTATGGTGAGGACACCGCGCCGGGCCGTGGGTCTCGTGCGTGCGGCCCGGACCGTGGCGATGCTTCAGCTTACAGCAGCGGAGCTACCGCACAATCCCATCCCGCGTGCGTAAATCGTGAGTGCCGGCGATCAGGAGCACACCGACGCGCCGGCTTGACAACCGATATATGCGTGACGCATATATGTGTCACGCATCGATGCGCGACGCCACCATCACGTGGAGATCAGCATGGGCATGGATCGGGAACGGGCCGCCGAGCACTTCCTCCCGCTGCGGCCGGTGGAATTCACCATCCTTCTCAGCCTCTCCGCGGGCGAGCGACACGGGTACGGGATCATCCAGGACGCGGAGACGCGCGGCGAGACATCCGTCCCCGATGTCGGGACACTCTACCGGGCGCTTCGGCGGATGCAGGACCAGGGACTGATCGGCGCTTCGACGCGGCGGCAGGCGTCCGATACGGACGACGACCGGCGCAACTACTACCGGATCACGCCCCTGGGGTTGCGCGTCGCGCGCGCGGAGGCGCGGCGGATGGCCGCGCTCACGCGCGTCGCGCGCCTTGGCGGACTGCTCGAGGGGAGCGCCGTATGAGTGAGGAGCGCTCGCTGCGAGCGTCCGAGCAGTGGCTGCGGCTGTTGCTTCATCTCTACCCCGCCGACTTCCGCGACGAGATGGGCGAAGCCCTCGTGGAAGCGTACCGCGACCGCTGTCGCGCCGCGTTGCAGGGCGGCGGTGTGGCATCGCTGAGCCGGGTGTGGCTGCGCGCGCTCGCGGACTCGCTGCGCAATGGGCTCGGTGAACGGCGGCGGCCGACGATTGCATGGCGCCGCAGCGGCAACTGGGGACGCGATACGGAGCTGGTGATGCGTCGATTGGTGCGCTCGCCGGTGTTCGTGCTGACGATGGTCGGCACGTTGACCATCGGCCTCGGCGCGTTCGCCGTGGTGTACGCGGTCGTCGACAAGGTGTTGATCGCGCCGCTGCCGTACGCGCATCCCGACGATCTCTACTTCGTGTGGCGCGACTACGGACCGATCTTCGATCTGAAGCGTGGATGGCTCGGCGGGACGGACGTCGCGGCGCTGAACGCCGCGGGCGGAGTGATCGACGGCGCGGTCGGGCTGCAGCGAGAGGACGCGACGCTCTCGACCGGCGTGAACGGCGAGCCCGAGGACGTGGGCGTGATGATGTCGTCGCCCCAGCTGTTCGAGATGCTCGGCGTCCACCCGATGCTGGGGCGAGGGTTCACGCCGAACGAGGTCGGCCCGGGGCGGCCGCCTGTCATCGTACTGGGATACGACTTGTGGAAGAGCCGGTTCGGCGGCGACGCGGCCATCGTCGGCTCGCAGATCCGACTCGACGGTCGGCCGTTCACGGTGATCGGCGTGATGGGGCGCGACTTCCACTTTGCTGAGAACGCGAGTCTGGGGCCGTCGCAAGTCGCGGACGCCTACGCCACCTTCGACTACAACCTGGCGCAAACGCCGCCCAATGCCGGCAGCTACGGCGGGCTGATTCGCGCGCGTCCCGGCACCGCGCCTCAGCTGGTGGCCGCAGCGGTCAACGCCGTTGGTGAGCAGGTGGACGAACGGGATTTTCATAACGGTGGTCTGCGCCTCTACCCCGTCGGCGCCAAGGCCGACCTGGTCGCCAGCGTGCGACCCGCGCTGGTGGTTCTCGGACTCGCGGGCGTGTTTCTCGTGCTCGTGCTCCTGCTCAACCTTGCCACCATTCTCCTGGTGCGGGCGGCGCAACGCGAGCGCGAGTTCGCCGTGTCTCGCGCCCTCGGCGCAAACGGTGTGGCGCTCACGCGCGCTACGCTGCTCGAAGGGGGAGTGCTCGGGCTTTTGGGTGGCGCCGGCGGCGCGCTCGTGGCCGTGTGGGGGACGCGAGTGCTGGTTGCGCTCGCACCGCTGAGTCTGCCGCGTCGGGAATCAATCGTCGTGGACTGGGGTGTGGCCGCCGTCGTCATCGGTATCGGCGCGCTCCTCGGGCTGCTCGCCAGCGCGGTGCCCGCCACGTGGGCGGCGCGGACCGGACTCGCATCGCTGCTCAGCAACGCGGCGGTGCGTGGCGGCGGCGCTCGTTCACGCATGCGGCGCGCACTGGTCGTGGTGCAGGTGGCGCTCTCGCTGGTCCTGCTGAGCACCGGCGGACTCGTCGTGCGGAGCTTCGAGCGGTTGCTGCGTGCGGATCCCGGCTTCGAGCCTGCGGGTGTGCTGACGGTTCAAGTCGCCGCTCGCGAGCGCGGCTATCCGGATGATGCAGCGGTGCGCTCGCTCCACGAGCGGCTGCAGCACGAGCTGGAGGCGATCCCTGGCGTTCGCACCGTCGGTGCGACCTCGGCGCTACCGCTCTCGGCGCAAGCATCGCAGACGACGGGCTTCTTCCCAGGAGCACCCGGCAACAACGGCTCCAGAGAGCAGGACCGTCCGTTGCTGGACTGGATGCAGGCGAGCTCGACCTACTTCAAGGCGCTTGGAATTCCTCTCCTGGCCGGCCGCACCTTCAGTGATGCGCCGGTGACGAACGGTACACGCGAAGCGATCATCGACCGCACGCTCGCGACCCGATTCTTCCCCACGGGGAGCGCACTCGGCCACCGGCTGATGCTCGATGGCGATTCGTTGACCGTCGTCGGTGTCGTGGAGCAGGCGCGTCAATACGACATCTACAAGGACGGTCGCTACCAGGTGTATCTGCGGGACATCGACTATCCGGCGCGCACGCTCTTCTTCGCGCTACGCACCAGCCGCGATCCGATGAGCCTGGTGCCTGCAGTGCGGGCCGCAGTCCACCGGGTCGACCCGCAGCTCGCCGTCTCCGATGTGCGATCGATGGATCAGGTGGTGAGCCAGTCGCTCCGGCAGCAACGCGTGAGCGCCGTGCTCATCGCCGGCTTCTCTCTCGCCGCGCTGCTGCTCGCCGCGATGGGGCTGTTCGGTGTGGTGGCGGGATCGGTCACGCGGCGGCGCCACGAGCTCGCGATCAGGCTGGCCCTTGGCGCGGACCACGGTCTGTTGCTCCGCCAGGTGCTCGGCGAAGGTGCGATGCTCGTGTTGCTGGGGCTGCTCGTCGGCGTGCCGGGGATCTACCTGGCGGGGAAGACGCTCGGCGGGATGCTCGTGGGGATCAGCGCGTTCGATCCGTTGACACTCGCCGTTGTCGCGTGCGGTCTGGTGGTCGTGGCGCTCGCGGC
>DASSNR010000004.1:0-2071 GCA_035687925.1 Gemmatimonadaceae bacterium
GGATCTCGGGAAGTGGGACATCGCGCTGCTGCGCGGGGTGCTCCTCGATTCGTCGTCGATGCAGGCGTTGTGGAGCGCCGGCACGCTGCGCGATGGCACGCCCGTGAATTACGCGATGGGGTTCGTGCCGACGACGCTCGATGGACACCGCGAGGTGTGGCACAACGGGCTCACGCCAGGCGCGGGCGGCTACTGCTTCAACGCGATCTTCCCCGACGACGGGCTCGCGGTGATCGTACTGAGCAACGGTGCGAACTTCAGCGGGAAGCCGGAGCGCATCACGCGCAACATCCTCCACGCGTACTTCCCGGATGCGAAGGGCGGCGGCGTGGCCGATCCGCCCGCCGGAGGCGGGGACGCGCCGTGATCGTCGCGTCGCACCGCCCTCACGACCAGTCGATGACTTCCTTGATCGAATCGGGGTGGTGCTGCGTGAGCGGCTCGCGAAAGTGATCGACCGGATAGTGCTGCGTGATGAGCGCTTCGATGTGCGCACCCCACCGCCGAGTCGCCTGCGCGAGGTCGTTCACGCCCATCTGGTAGTGCCCGCGCGCCGCGTTCACGCTGCCGAGCATCGCCTGATTGCGCAGCACGAGTTGGCGCATGAGCGCGGCGCCGTGCACTTCGATGGGACGATCGCCGCCGGGAATGCCGGTGAGCACGTAGACGCCGCTCGGCGCGAGCGCGTCGAGGAGGTCGAACTCGAGTGACGCGATGCCTGTGGCCTCGAGGATGATGTCCATCGTGCCGATATGATCGTCGATCGTGTCCGCGGCCACCTGTCGTCCATCGATGTAGTGGCCGCCGATGCCGGCGAGCCAGCGCGGACGCGCGCTGTCGGCGTCGACCACATCCAGCCCATACACCTCGGCGCCGCGCAGGCGGAGCGCCATCGCGCCGAGGAGCCCGATGGGTCCCAGGCCGGCGATGAGACAGCGGCGGCCGAACAGCCAATCGGGGGTGGCGGCGACATCGGGGCGGCGCTCGACGACGTGCATCGCTTCGTCGATGGCTTTCTCGACGACGGAGAGCGGCTCCGTCAGCACGCCGACGGCGGCGAGCTCCGGCGGCACGCGCACGATGTAGTCTTCCGTGTCGACGACCAGCTCGGTCTGGTAACCATCGAGCCCCCAGATGCCGCGCTCGCAGTAGCTGCCGGTCTCGCACATGTCGGGACGGCCCGCGCGACAGCTGAGGCACGTGTCGCAGCCGCGACGCACGGTGAACACCGCGAAGTCGCCGGGCGCAACGCGCGTCACCGCGCTGCCGACGTCCACGACCCGCCCCAGCATCTCGTGGCCGATGATCAGCTCATCGCGACCGGGCGGCGCCTTCGAGCGCCCGCCGCGCGCTTCCTCGCGGTCGGTGCCGCAGATGCCGACGCGCACGGTGCGGAGCTTCACATCGTGCGGTGTGGTAATGGCCGGCTCCGGCCGGTCGATGATCTGCATGGTCGTCGTGCCAGGCACCACCGCGATCGCTTTCATCCTCCACTCCTCGCTCATAGACAGCGCGAACATAGTCCGGATCGCAGGATCGCGGAACCGCGCGCACGCTCATGTCGCACGCAGCGCGCTCTCGCATTGCCCCGAGCGATGGAGTATCTCTAGCGGACTCATCTCGACCTGCATCCATGATGGAGATCACCACCACTTCCACTTCGGGCCTCCGCGCAGACTACGGGCTCGACGCGCCAGGTGTCGTGCGCGCGCTGTTGCTGTGCGGCGGATCCGCGTTGCTGCTCGGTATCGTGCTCATGATCGCCGCGCCGGACCTCGCGCATCGCATCCCGCAGGTCGTGTCCATCCTGATCTTCGCGGGCGGTGGCTGCATGTTCGGCGGCGGGCTGATGATGTTGAGCAGCTACGTTGGCAAGGTGCGGCTGCGCGACCGTCTCCTCGATCGTCTCGCGCTCGCGCCGGACGCACGCGTTCTCGACGCCGGGTGCGGCCACGGGCTGCTGCTGATCGGCGCGGCGCACCGGGTGCCGGCCGGTCGCGCGGTGGGGTTGGACCTGTGGTCGCAGACGGACCAGGCGCGCAACTCGCGGGCGATGACGCTCGCGAACGCG
>DASSNR010000016.1:0-13020 GCA_035687925.1 Gemmatimonadaceae bacterium
GTCGGCGTCGAAGTCTCCCGGGTAGTAGCGGCCCGTCGTCGCCCCGATCGTCAACGGGAACGCGCCGGACTTCGTGACCATGTTGACGACGCCGGCGATCGCGTCGGAGCCGTACTGCGACGCGGCGCCGTCGCGGAGCACCTCGAGCCGCTCGACCACGCTCGCCGGGAGCGCGTTGAGATCCACGCCGCTCGAGCCCGCCGGCATGCCAGCGCCGAAGTAGTGCACGAGCGCGGTGTGGTGCTGTCGCTTCCCGTTCACGAGCACGAGCGTGTGGTCGGGGCTCAGCCCACGCATGGTGAACGGCCGCACGATCTCCGTGGCGTCGGACACGCTCTGCCGCTGGAAGTTGATCGATGGCGCGAGCTGCGAGAGGATCTGCGCCGTCTCCATCGTCCCCTGCTCGCGCACACGCTTCATGGGGAAGACGTCGACGGGCACGGGGAGCTCGTCGGCCGCTGTGTGCTGGGCGCGGGAGCCGGTGATCACCTGGAGGGCGAGCGTCGCCGCGACCGGCTGGAGCGTGAAGTTCCTGGTCGTGGACTCGCCGTTGCGCACGCGGACGGTTGCCTGCGGCGCGGCGTACCCGATGCGGTGCACGCGGATGGTCCATGTGCCGGCGGGGACACGCGCAATCACGTACTCGCCCTGATCATTACTCGTGGCGCGGAGCGTGGTCTCCTCGAGCGTGACCACCGCCTGCGGCACGGGCGCGCCGGCACTGTCGGCGAGCCGGCCGCGGATCGTGCCCTGCGCGCTGAGCGCGGCCGGAAGGAGCGGGAGGAACAGCGCGAGGGGGAGCCATCGAACGTCGTATCGCATAACGCCTCCAATACGATGACGCCGGGGCCGGGAGAGCGGCGAGCGGGCGATGGCGTGACGGCGAGCGCCGCTTCGACCGCGCCGCTGCATCAGCGCGGGCAGCGCCTGGCGGCCCCGCTCCGACGTGCCGTCGTCCGTTCAGCGCGCGAAGTGCTCACACACGGTCGGCCAGGGGCCGTAGCGCTCCGGCGCGTCGGCGTGGACGGACTTGGCAGCGGTTCGATCGCCATCCACGCCGCCCCCGTTCGCTCGTGTCGCGTGCCAGCACCTACGGACTGCTCCTGCCGGTCCTACCTCTGGATGCCGCACGAAGTGGGCCGGATTTGTCGAAGATCACCCGGTGCAGAAGCAGAGAGATGCCGCCAGCGGTTGGCGCGATGCAGCAGGCTGCGCGAGCGGTGCCATGGACGACGGATGTGGCGCGCGCCGTGAGCGCGGCCAGGCGGGTCGCCATCGGCCCGCTGACGATCCTTGACGGATCTCATGGGTGTAGCCATCCTACACCCTGAGGAGTAGATCACCTACACCCTCCCAAGGTGCCGCGATGCCCCGCTCGCATCGACCGCTGTCCCGCATCGAGCTGCTCCAGGGTACGCTCGACCTCATCATCCTGCAGACGCTGCGCTGGGGCCCGCGACACGGTTACGGGATCGCGCAGATGATCCGCGCCGGCTCCAAGGACGTGCTGCAGGTGGACACCGGCTCGCTCTACCCCGCGCTGCACCGGCTCGCGCGCCGCGGCTTCATCAAGGCCGCGTGGGAGACGTCCGAGAACAACCAGCGGGTGCGCGTCTACCGGCTCACGCCGGCGGGGCGCAAGCAGCTCGTGGCCGAGCGCGCGCGGTGGGAGCAGTTCTTCGAGGCGATCGGTGGCATTCTCAATCCGCCCGTGCCGGAGGGTGAGGGATGAGCTTCCGGTGGTGGCGGCGCGACGCGGAGTTGGACGAAGAGATCCGCGCGCATCTGGCCATGGCCGAGCGCGAGTACATCGCGCACGGCGAAACGCCGGAAGATGCGGAACGCTCGGCGCGGCGCGAGTTCGGGAACGTCGGACTGGTGAAAGAGTTGACGCGCGCGTATTGGCGCGGTGCGGCGCTCGAGCGCGCGGGGCGCGAAGCGCGGCAGGTGGTGCGGGGGCTCGCGCGCCGGCCCGGGGTGACGATCGCCGTGGTCGCCACGCTGGCGATCGGCATCGGAGCGAACGCGGCCGTGTTCACGATCACCGATCGCCTGCTGCTGCGCGCGCCGGCGGGTGTTCCCGATCCAGGGACCCTGCATCGAGTGTATGCGACGTGGTCCATGAGCGGACGCACCTCCGTACGTGTCCACTTCAGCGCCCCGGAAATCCGCGCGATTCCCGATGCCGTTGCGCCGATCGCCGAGGCCAGCGCCGTCCTCGGCCCGATCCGCACCGCGGCCGGCGGCCACGGCGCGCCGGAGTCGCGCATCGAGGTCACGTACACCGGCGGGAACTTCTTCTCCACGCTCGGCATCCGGCCCACACTCGGCCGGTTTTTCGTCAACGACGAGAACCGCTTCGACGCGCCGAGCGATGTCGCCATCGTCTCCTACCGCTACTGGATGCACGAACTGAACGGCGCGCGCACCGTGCTCGATCTCACGCTTCGCATCGAGGGGAGGCCGTTCACGATCGTCGGCGTCGGCCCGCGAGACTTCGGTGGCATCGACGTCCAGCCAACGGACGTGTGGCTCCCGCTCGCGAGCTACACGGGGTTCTCCATGCCCAACGAGCGCTGGTACGAGAGCGCGGGACTCCTCGCATTCAACCTCGTGCTGCGTGTCGCCCCGGGAGCCGATGAGTCGCAAGCCGCCGTGCGCGCCCAGGAAGCGCTGCGCCGCGTCGCGCGCACCCAGCGCATCGGGGACAGCACCGCGACCGTGGTGCTCGGCTCGATCATCGCGGCGCGCGGGCCGCAGGCGATGACACGCGCCGATCGCATCTCGCTGCTCCTCACCGCCGTCACGCTGATGGTGCTCCTCGTCGCCTGCGCGAACGCGGCGAATCTGCTCCTCGCGCAGGCACTGCATCGCCGACGCGAGCTTGCGGTCCGACTCGCACTCGGCATCAGTCGCTGGCGGCTGGCTGCGCATCTGGTGCTCGAGAGTGTGATCCTCGGCCTGCTCTCCGCTGCCGCGGCTTCGATTGTTGCGACGTGGCTCGCGGGTGCACTGCGCCGGTTGATCCTCCCGGACGCGCACTGGCCGCCGGCGTTCGACGTGCGCATTGCGGTGTTCACCTTCGGCATCGCGCTCGTCATCGGGCTCGCGGTCGGCATTGCGCCGGCGCTCGAAGTCTCGCGCACCGACATCTCGCAGGCGCTCAAGTCCGGCCTGCGAGAGAGTGGGCGGCGCTCGAGTCGCATCCGGTCCACGCTCATGGTGACGCAAGCGGCGCTGTCGGTCGTGCTGCTCATCGGGGCCGGTCTCTTCCTGCGCAGCCTCGTGCGCGTAGAGCACATCGACGTCGGCTACGACGTGGAGCACATCGTCACGGCGTCGACCGGGTTCCTGCCGAATCATCGTGTGTCGCTCGACGACGTTGCCGAGCGGGTGCGTGCGCTGCCGAGCGTCTCGGCTGCTGCCCTGACGGCGGCAACTCCGTTGGAAGGGATGCTTGGCGCGCGGCTCTTCTCACAGGCGGGCGATTCGCTCGCGGTGCCGATGCAGCAGACGGGATACATGGCCGTCGGGCCCTCGTACCTCGATGCGATCGGCGTCCGCGTCGTGCGCGGGCGCGCGTTGTCACCGGAGGATCGAGTGGGCGCGGCGCCTGTCACGGTCGTCAGCACTGCGCTCGCGCGCGCGCTCTGGCCGCAACACGATCCGCTTGGTGAGTGCGTCCGCATTGGCGGTCCGAGCGCGCGCTGTTACACGGTGGTCGGTGTGTCGAGCGACGTGCATCCGTTCCGTCTCATCGACACGCCCGCCGCGATGCTGTACGTCACGCTGTCGCAGAAGCCGGAGCCTCTGGCGACAACAGGGCTCGTCGTGCACACGCGCGGTGATCCGGCGCCCGTTGCGCGCTGGCTCACGCGCGCGCTCGGCGATACGACGACCGATCCCCGGCAGAGCGCCGTGTCGATCATGGCGGACCGGCTCGCACCGCAGTATCGGCCGTGGCGCCGCGGTGCACAGCTGCTCGCCGGGTTGGGTGCGCTCGGGCTCATCATTGCCGCGGTCGGTCTCTACGCCGTCACGTCGTATCTCGTCACGCAGCGCACACGCGAGCTGGCGGTGCGCATCGCGATTGGTGCGCGTGCGGGCAACATCGTGCGAGCGGTTCTCGGGAGCGCGTTGCGTCTGATTGTCGTCGGCATCGCGGTGGGCACTGGTGTCGCCCTGGTCGCCGGCCGGTCCATATCCACGCTGCTCTATGAGACGTCGCCCACCGATCCGCTGATTCTCGCATCGGCTGCCGTCGTGCTCGTCGTGACAGGGTGCATCGCCGTGCTGATTCCGGTGCGCCGCGCCATTCGAGTCGATCCGGTCATCGCGCTACGAGAGGAGTAGTCGCGCCGGATCACATCCATGATCACCGGAGACGCTCGCCTTACGGATTGTACCCGCTCTTCGCGAGCAGCGCCTTCACATCGCCGTCATGCCCCGTGATGATGTCGCGAATCGCCTGTCGCTTGTCCGCCATCCGATTGTAGTACGCCTGCGCGATGCGATAGCCGATGACGTAGCCGAGGTCGTTCGGCCGGCCATCGGGCGGCGTGCCGTACATCCACGGGAAGAACGAGTGGTCCTCGAAGTGCGGCTTGAACTCCTGCCACAGCGCGTGCTCGTGCGCGAGGCCGTACTGGTGCGCCTTGTTGTTGATCTGCGTACCGGAGATCATCTCGCCCACGAAGTCCGCGCTCCCTTCGGCGAACGCTTGTCGAAGCAGCGTCGAGCCCTCGTAGTGCTGCTGAAAGTGGATGAGCTCGTGCGCAACGATCGGCGGGAGGCGATTGGGGTCGCGGTACATCTCGGCACCGATCAGGAGGCCGTGCTTGGATGCGGTACCGCCGGAATTGAAGCGGCCGATCACGAAGTAGACGTCGGGGAAGACGGCGGGCGGGTAGATGGCCTTCAGCTTCCGGAACGCCGCGCGGATGCCCGGCTCCGCCTTCGTGATGTCGACATTCGCTGCGCGCACCGAGTCGTACCGCGCGCGGTGACCGCGTACGTACGCCGCCAGGTCCTCGGCGCTCATGATCCGCCCGCGGATGAAGTCCAGCACGCCGACCGAGCTCCGGTCCAGGTAGTCGCGCTGGAGATACGCGGCGAGACTGTCGGGCGGCGCGTGGTCCACGGCGCTCCAGAAGAGCGCGATGTCGCTCGTGATGAGCTTCGCCGAGTCGGGATCGGTGTATGGCGCCGCGACGCTCGAGTCCGCAGCGGATGAGTCCGCCATGTGCGCGGCGAGGCGGCGCGATGCCTCGACGCGCGACACTTCGGCGACGAGTGACGCGGCGTCGGGCGTGCCGGCGCGTGCGGTGCTGAAGGTGACGCCCGGATCGCTGGACGTGATGGTGCCGTCGAACCGTTCGCCGTCCGCGGAGAGGCGGCCGCGCAGGACGGCGTTCTGCGCGGAGGCGGGGAGGCGGAGGACGATCGAGTCTCGCGTGCGATCGACGGACGTGAACGGAATGGGCGCGCTGTCGATCGCGGGCGCGAGGAGCGTTCCACGCCACGCGCCGTTCGTGCTGTCGAGCGTGATGGTCAGCTGCACGGGCGCGGCGCTCCGCAGGTGTGCGACGCCTTCCCAGCGTCCGGCGGGCGACAGCACGACGTCCCCGCCGGACGATGCCGTGCCGGGCACAGCGCTGTGCACGCACGCGGCGATCACGACCAAGATCGCCACATGGCGTACGGGCGACATGTGGTGGATGGGTCGGTGCATGCGAGCCTCCGGTACTCGAGCCGCACACCGTGCGCGGGCGAACCACGCGGCGCGGGCGCACGCGTCCTCGCAACCGGCAGCCATCCTCACGCGCGCCCATACCTACTATCAGCGTAGTTGACAGCCGGCGTGCGATGCGCGTATAACTACTAACAGGTTAGTAGAACCCGAACCTGTTCCACGCGTCGCATCATGAGATCACACGGCTTCGCGCTCGTCGCCTGCTCGGTTGCCGCCATCGGCTGTGCCACCACGCGCGGCAGCGCCGGAGCCGCCGTCCAGCCACCGGCGTCCATGGCCGTCGCTGCAAGCTCGATGCCGAGTGCGTACGGCATCCAGCTGCGGCTCGAGGGGTCCGCGATCGTGCGCGACGGGTGGCTCTACGTCGTGGTGCCGACCGGGTCGGTGCGCACCTATCAGGGCTCGGCCGACGTGTGGGATCTGATGGTCCGCGCGGGGCTCGCGGTCTGCGACGGACACGGCGAGTGGCGGCTCGTCTCGGAGAGTCGCGCGGCGCGCATCGCCCCGCTCGTCGGATTCACGCGCGACAGTGCGGTGCTCGATACGACCGTGCGCGTCTTCAGCGATACGCTGCGCCTCGACCTCGGCGTTCCGAAGGCGATCGCGATGGACCAGCTGCGATTGACGTTCGAGCCCGTGTGGCCGGTCGGCGGGGCGCTGGCGACCTACGTGATACCGGCGCGTGTCACGGTCGTGTCTTCCAGCGGAGTCGTGTCATCAATCGGTATCGTGTCGTCGAACGGAACGACCTCGCCGACCGGAGTGCGGGGGGCGGGCCGATCATCGCGTAGCCGGTGCAGCGCGTAGTGTCCGGCTGCACGCTCGTCCTGCTGCACGGCCTCGGTCGCACGTCGCGCTCAATGCGCTGCATGGCGCGCGAGGGCGTGCGCCGCGGCTACCGCGTGCACAACCTCGACTATCCCTCGCGCCGCGAGAGCGTCCTCGCGCACGCCGAACAGATCGGGCGCACACTCGCCGCGATGCCGACGGACGACCCGCTGCACGTCGTCACGCACTCCATGGGCGGCATCGTGCTCCGTGCGGCGGTCGCGCGCGGATGGGTGCTGGCCGAGCGCATCGGGCGCGTCGTCATGCTCGCGCCACCGAACAGCGGGAGCGAGCTCGCCGACTGGCTGGGCCGTACGCCGCTCCTGCGACTCGTACTCGGACCCGCGGGACCCGAGCTTCGGACGGGGCCGGAGAGTATTCCCAACGCGTTGCCGCCGGTGTCGTTCGAGGTAGGGGTCATCGCCGGCGCGGTGAAACGACGCACGCTGGCGGCGCCGTGCTTCGAGGGGCCGCACGACGGGAAGGTGAGCGTGCATCGCGCGTGCGTGGCGGGGATGCGCGAGCTGCTCGTCGTGCCATGCGGCCACACGTTCATCATGAATGCGCCGGACGTGATCGCGCAGACGTTCCACTTCCTCGAGCGGGGAGCGTTCGATTGTCAGCGTCGTGATGTCGGTGGTCGGATCGCCGCGGTGTCTGTCGCCGAGGCCAGGGGCGACGAGCAGTAGTTGCGCCTCGGCCGCGATCGTGGCATGGTGACCGTACAGACATCGTTCCCGGGGGAACCATGATGACTCTTCGTCTACACCGTCGTCCGTGCGTTCTGCCGCTGCTCGCCGTCACCGCGCTCCTCGCGAGCGCATGCGGAAGCGCGTGTCTCCAGCCGCCGTGTCCGGAGCCGGTCGCCGTCACGGTCACGGTCACGTCGAGCGTCACCGGCGGTCCCATCGCCGGAGCGTTCGTACAGCAGGACTCTGACTCGAACCCCGAGCCGTGCATGATGCGCGACAACACGACGACGTGCACCGTCTTCGGCGGCGCAGGCACGTACAGCCTGACCATCGGCGCACCGGGCTATCAGTCCGTGCAGCGCACGGTCGTGGTACCAGCCGGACGCCGCGCGAGCCGATGCGGGTGCGACGGGGTGGACGGGCAGGCAATCGACGCCGCCCTCGCGCCCGTCGCGTAATCCTCACAGAGACTGGATCGGCACGCGCGGCGAGGTTACCCTGTGTTCGGCACCGTCGGTGACGCTCGGCTCATGCAACACGGACCGGACGCACGGATACTTTCACATGTATGAGCTCGCGCCCGACGCCGACGGTGGTCTGCGGTTGAACACGGCGGAGCAGGTGACCGTCGCACAGACGGCCCCATAGCGGCTCGAACGCTTACCGCGTAAATCGAGAGATGGGTGCCCGTGCGCCAATACCAGGCGCCCACGCCGAACGCATGTCTTGCGCTGCTCAGAGACGACCCCCATGCCAACCCGAAAGATCCTGATCGTGAACGACGAGCCCGCTGCCGCCAGGGAGCTCGTCGCGAGGCTCACCGTGCTCGGCTACGACGTGGCCGGCATCTGCGCTTCGGGACGCGAGGTGATCGACACGGTCGAGCACATCGAGTCGGATGTGATGTTGATGTCCATGGCCCTGCAGGGCGACATGAGCGGTCCGGATGCCGCCGAGGAGATCCGGCGCCGCCGGCCGATCCCGATCATCTTCACGACCGCCGACACGGACGAGGCGAGCTTGCGAGGTGCCGGAATCACCGAGCCGTTCGGCTACGTCGCCAAGCCGTTCACGGATCGGGAGCTGTGGATGACCATCGAGCTCGCGCTCGCCAAGGATGATGCGACGCGGCAGATCCGCGAGATGGAAGAGCGCTTTTTCGACGTGTCGATCGACATGCTCTGCTTTCTCGACTTCAACGGCTACTTCAAGCGGCTCAATCCGGCGTGGGAGCGCACGCTCGGCTTCACACGCAAGGAGCTCATGTCGCAGCCGTTCATCGAGTTCGTGCATCCGGACGATCGTGAGCGCACGCTCGCGCAGAATGCCGACGTCCGGAGCGGCGGACAGGCGCTCGGCTTCGAGAACCGCTATCGGTGCAAGGACGGGTCGTACAAGTGGTTCCTGTGGAACGCGACGCCGGGCATCAGCGAGCGGACGATCTACTCCGTCGCGCGCGACATCACGGCGCGCAAGCTCGCGGAGCAGGAGCGCGAGCGACTCGTGCGCGAGCTGCAGGCCGCGCTGGCCGAGGTGCGCTCGCTGCAGGAGATCCTGCCGATCTGCTCGTACTGTAAGAAGGTGCGCGACGACGAGAACTACTGGCACAGCGTGGAGAGCTACATCTCGCAGCACACGAACACGCGGTTCAGCCACAGCATCTGTCCCAGCTGCTTCGCGAAGGAAGTCGAGCCGCGATACCTGAAAGGCGACGACGAGTAGCGATCGGCGCGGGTCGCTAGATCCCCACGGCGTGCCGCCACTGCTCGGCGATCACCGCGTGTCCCGCCGGCGTGGGGTGCACGCCATCGATCGACCAGTAGTGCGGGCCGGGATGCTGGGACAGTTTGTCGAACACGCGCTGGAGCGGGACGAAGGTCGCCCCCGTGTGGCGCGCGACGCGCGCGGCGGCTGCTCGGCGCTCATCGAATTCCGGAAACCAGCGCGCATCCACGTGGCCGTAGCGCAGCACGAACGGCTCGAGCACCACGAGCCGCACATGCGGTACGGCACGGCGTGTTGCCTCGAGCAGCGCGACGTACTCGTTCTCGTAGTCCTGCACGGTGCCGGTGTAGCCCTTCAGCAACTTGTGCCAGAAATCGTTAACGCCGACGAGCACGCTGAGTACATCGGGCGCGAGGTCGAGCGTGTCCGTGGTCCAGCGCGCCTGGAGATCGGGCACTTTGTCACCGCTGACGCCGCGATTGTAGAACTGGAGATCGCGATCGGGGTGTGCGGCGAGCGCAGGCGATGCGACGAGCAGAGCGTACGACGTCCCGAGCGCGGTCCCCACGTTCGGCTCGTGCACGGCGCGATCGCGATACCAGTCGGTGATCGAGTCGCCCTGAAAGAGGACGACGGTCCCATGCGGCGGCGGTGCAGGCCGGGGCTCCGCGCTCGCGGCGGCGGGCAGGAGCGCCGACGCGGTCATGGCGCCGACCGCTGTCACGAAGTCGCGCCGAGTGACGTTCTGCGACACTATTCTTCTCCGATGGCTATCGCTGCCGGTTGGCCGAGCGACGTGATTGTCTGGACGAAATGGCGTGGCGAACATGCACGCGGTCGCCGCGTTCTGGCAAGCGGGCGGAGTCGATGGGCACTCCCGCACTGCAGCGCGCGGCATACACACTCCTGTCTCTTCCGAGGTCTCATGCTCACCGTCCACGTGTTCATCCATGTGAAGCCGGATGTCATCGAGCCGTTCATCGCCGCCACGCTCGACAATGCCCGCAACAGCGTGCAGGAGCCCGGCTGCATCCGCTTCGATGTGCTGCAGCAGCAGGACGACCCCACGCGCTTCGTGCTCATGGAGATCTACCGCGCCGCGGATGACCAGGCGCACCACCGGGAGACCGCGCACTACGCGCGGTGGCGCTCGACGTGCGAATCGATGATGGCCGAGCCGAGATACAGCGTGAAGTACGAGGCGCTGTTCCCGGAGGCAGCGCGGTTCGAGATGCCGAAGGGGTCACGATGACCGAGCGTGTGCGATGGCGTTCGGCGTGCATGCTCACGTGAACTCCTGCATGCCATGACCTTCGAGATCGCGACACCCGCGCGCATCATCTTCGGCGAAGGGAAGCTGGGCGACGTCGGCGCCCTCGCCGCCGAGATGGGCGCGCGCGCCCTCGTCGTCGAAGGGATGAGCGGCCGCGCCGAGCAGGTGCACGAGATGCTGCGCGCGCGTGAGATCACGACCACACGCGTGCGTGTGCCTGGCGAGCCGACGACGACGCTCGTGGAGGAGGCGGTCGCGCACGCGCGCCGCGAGCGGTGCGACCTCGTGATCGCGTTCGGTGGCGGGAGCGTGATCGATGCCGGGAAGGCGATCGCGGCGCTCCTCACCAATCGCGGCGAGCTCCTCGAGTATCTGGAGGTCGTCGGGAAGGGGCGGCCGATCACCGAGCGCGCGGCACCCGTCATTGCGATCCCGACCACCGCGGGGACGGGCGCCGAGGTCACGCGCAACGCCGTGCTCATGGTCGAAGACGCGCACGTGAAGGTGAGCCTGCGAAGCCCGCTCATGCTCCCCACCGTCGCGCTCATCGATCCCACGCTCACCTACACGCTCCCCCCCGCGCTCACCGCGAGCACCGGGATGGACGCGCTCACGCAGTGCATCGAGCCCTTCGTCTCGCTGCGCGCGAATCCGATCACCGACGCCGTCGCGCGCGAGGGGATGCGTCGCGCGGCACGCTCGCTCCGGCGCGCGTATCAGGATGGCGGCGACGTGGACGCCCGCCGCGACATGGCCGTCGCGAGCCTGTGCGGCGGACTCGCGCTCGCCAACGCGAAGCTCGGCGCCGTGCACGGCTTCGCCGCACCGCTCGGCGGGATGTTCCCGATCCCGCACGGCACCGCATGCGCGCGACTGCTGGCGCCCGTGGTCGCGATCAACATCCACGCGCTTCGCGAGCGCGCACCGTCGTCGCCCGCCCTCGCGCGCTACGACGACGTCGCACGCATTCTCACCGGGACACCGACGGCGCGCGCGGAGGACGCGGCCACGTGGCTCGCGGAGCTCGTCGATGCACTGCGCATTCCTTCACTCGGCGACTACGGCATCACGACATCGGATGTCGCGCGCGTCGTCGAGCCGGCTCGTCGCGCGAGCAGCATGCAGGGGAATCCGATCGTGCTCACCGATGACGAGCTCGCGGAGACACTCCAGCGCGCCATCTGACGTCCGCCCGCACACCACCTCTTCGCACGAACGACATGCACCACTCGCATCCCCCGGCGCCGGCTGCCTACACTGCCGCGCTGGCGCTCGCGTCCCTCGTCGGTGCCGCACCTGCCGTCGCGCAGCAACGCGTTGCCCACCTCGACACCGTACAGGTGACCGTCGCCTCGCACGCGTCGCCCTCGCTCGCCACGCCCACGCGTACAGTCGATGTCATCACGCACGACGAGATCGCTCGCACGCCGGCGCGCACGATCAGCGACGTGCTCGCCATACGGCTCGGCGTCGACGTCTACGGCCGCTCCCCCGCGCAGGCCGACCTCGAGCTGCGCGGCTCGACGGTGGAGCAGGTGCTCGTGCTCGTGGACGGCGTGCGCATGAGCGACGCGCAATCCGGGCACTACGATCTCGATCTCGCCGTGCCGCTCGAGCTCGTGGAGCGCATCGAGGTGCTGCGCGGAACGGGCTCGACGCTGTACGGCTCGGACGCGGTGGGCGGTGTGATCAACATCGTCACGACGCGCGGCGCGAAGTTCCGCAGTGCACGCGCCCGCACGGGAAGCTTCGGGACGGCGGGGCTCGCCGCGGTCGCCGGCGATTCGCTCGGCGGGCTCGGTGTGCAGGGTGGCGCGGACATCGAGCGCTCCGACGGTCATCGCTCGGGCACGGACTACCGCATCGGACAGGGAAACCTCGCCCTCGATCACGCGCTGGGCGCGGGTGCGCTGCGCGCCGAGCTCGGACTCGGCATCCGAAGCTTCGGCGCCGAGGACTTCTACGCGGCATTCCCCTCATCCGAGCGAACGGGGTCGAGCACGGCGGCGCTCACGTACACGTCCAATGCCTCCGCGCGCTGGAACGTGACGGCCACCGCGAGCACGCGCCGCCACACCGATCGCTTCACGCTCGTGCGCGACAACCCCTCGCTCTACGAGAATCATCATCGCTCGTGGCAGACGGACGGCGAGGTCGTCGCGCGCTACGCCGCGTCGTCGTCCGCGGTGCTCGCGCTCGGCAGCGAGGTGCGCGACGATCAGCTCGTGAGCGACGGACTCGGGGACCATCGCGAGGAGCTGGGTGCGCTATTCGCCGAAGCGACGCTCGGTGCGCCACGCCGCGCGAGTCTCGATGCGGGTGTGCGCGTCGACTGGTCGTCGCGCACCGGACACTTCGCGTCGCCATCGCTCGCGGGGATGCTCCCGTTGCGGCACGACCTGTGGCTCCGCGGCTCGGTGAGTCGCGGCTTCCGCGCGCCGACGTGGACCGAGCTCTACTATCGCGATCCCGCGAATATCGGCGATCCCACGCTGCAGCCGGAGACCTTCACGGCGGGTGAAGTTGGCGTGCGCGCGACGCCGGCCGGTCGCGTGCGATTCGACGTCGCACTCTTCGCGCGGCACGCCGAGCAGCTCATCGATTGGGCCAAGCCGGCCCCGTCGCCCGATTCGACGCCGTGGCACACGATGAACGTGGAGTCGGCGACGTATCACGGTGTCGAGCTCGCGGCCGACGTCCCCGACTTCCTCGGCGCTGACTGGACGGTGCGCGCCTCGGGGCTCACGTTC
>DASSNR010000020.1:0-4738 GCA_035687925.1 Gemmatimonadaceae bacterium
GGCCGCTGGGCGCTGGTGCGGCAGCTGCTGGTCGAGAACGGCGTGCTCGCCCTCGTTGGCGGAATCGTCGGACTCGGGGTGGGCAGTCTCATCATCCGCCTGATTGCACGCTCGGACGCCGGGCAGTTCGCGATGCTGCGCGATGCGCGACTCGATCTCTCGGTGCTCGCGTTTACCGCGGCGGTGACGATCATCGCCGCGCTGCTCTTCGGCGTGCTCCCCGCGCTGCGCACGACGCGTGTGAGCGCCAGCGACGTCCTCAAGGAATCCGCGGGGCGCGGCATGTCGGCAGGCCCGGGGCGGAGCCGCTTCCTGCAGGGCGCCGTCGTCGTGCAGGTCGCGCTTGCGCTCGTGCTCCTGTTGGGCTCGGGACTCGTGATCCGGAGTCTCGCGAACCTGCTCGAGTCCGACCCCGGATTTCGCGCCGACCAGGTGATGACGATGCAGATCTCGATCGGCGGAGCGCACTACGCGACGCCCGCCAGCCGGCTTGCACTTCACGACGAGATTCTCGATCGCCTGCGTGCCATCCCGGGTGTTCAATCGGTGGGCACCGCGTGGGGGCTGCCGTTCACGGACTTCGGCAGCAGCTCGCCGTTCCGGGTGGTCGGGCATCCTCCGGTCACGGGTGATGTGCAGCCGCACGCCGACATGTGGTACGTGGGCGGCGACTACTTCCGCACGATGGGGATCCAATTGGTCGAAGGGCGCACGTTCAGTCCGACGGACGTCGAGGGCGCACAGCAGGTGTCGATCATCGACGAGACGTTGGCCAAGCAGTTCTTCCCGAACGAAGATCCCATCGGCAAGCAGATCGTGCAGGGGATGGGCACGACGATCGTCGGTGTCGTGCGCAGCGTAAAGAAGAGCGATCTCGGCGCGCCGGACAAGGCGACCGTCTACTACCCGTTCCCGCAGGTGTCGTGGGCCATCGGGACGATGTCGCTCGCGGTGCGCTCGACGCTGCCGCCGAGCACGGTCGCGAATCTGGTGCGCTCGACGATCCGCGATCTCGACAAGGACATGCCGGTCACCGACATCATGCCGATGCAGGAGCGCGTGGACCACTCGCTCGGTGCGCGGCGGCTCGCGATGTCGGTGCTCGCGGGGTTCGCGGCGCTCTCGCTCGTGCTCGCGGTGCTCGGTCTGTACGGCGTGTTGAGCTACGGCGTCTCGCAGCGCCGGCACGAGATCGGGATCCGTTTGGCGCTCGGTGCGGAGACGGGTGACGTGGTGCGGCTCGTGGTGCGGAATGGGCTGCTGCTCGTCGTGTTGGGGCTCGCGATCGGCAGCGCGGTGTTCCTGGGGCTCGGGCAGTTGATGACAGCGCTGCTGTACGGGGTCGGCACGCACGACCCGCTCACGCTCGTGGCGGGGATCGTACTGCTCGGTCTGACGGCGCTCGTGGCGTGCTGGGTGCCCGCGCGACGTGCGGCGCGTGTCGACCCCGTGGACGCGCTGCGCGTGGAATGATGCGTCACTTCACTCTTGCATCGCAGGAGGCACGATGACTCGGGATGATGAGCGCTGGCCTGGGCTCCGCCGCGTCTTCCGCCTGCCGTTGGGTGGAAGGCGTGTGCAGCGGGACGTCGACGCGGAGCTTCGCTTTCACATCGAGGAGCGCATCGCGGAGCTGGTGGCGGGTGGAATGTCGCGCGAGGAGGCCGAGGCCCAGGTGCGCGAGCGGTTCGGGGATGTGACACGCATCGGGGCCGAACTGCGCGCGATCGACCGCACGACGGAGCGACGGCGGGCGTACACGGAGTGGCTGGACGATCTCGGGCGGGACATTCGCTATGCGGTGCGCGGGATGATCGCGCGGCCGCTCGTGGCCATGGTCATCATCATCACGCTCGCACTGGGCATCGGTGCGAACACGGCGATCTTCAGCGTCGTGTACAGTGTGCTGCTGCGGCCGCTGCCGTACGCGCACGCGGATCGGCTGCTCGATCTGCGGGAGCGGAATGGGTCAGCGTCGATGCCCGTCACGATTGGAAACGTCGGAACGTGGGAGCAGCGCGCGCGTGGCTTCGAGGGGTTCGCGGCGATCTGGTACCAGGGCTTCACTCTAACCGGCATCGGGGAACCGCAGAGCGTTGTCGCATACCGTGTGAACGCGGACTACTGGAAGACGCTCTACATCCCGCCGGCGCTCGGGCGCTACTTCAGCGTGCAGGAAGATCAGCCCGGCGCCCCGCACGTGGTGGTACTCTCGCACGACGTCTGGGAGTCGACGTTCGGTGGCGATCGTGGCGTGATCGGTCGCTCGATCACCTTGAGTGGCACGCCGTACACCGTGATCGGTGTCGCGCCGGCCGCGTATCGCGTGTACGCGCAGCAGCCGGCCATCTGGGTGCCGATCGCACTCACGCAGGCACAGCTCGCGCAGCACCGCGACCATGAGCTGCAGGTGATCGGTCTGTTGCGCGACGGCGTCTCGCGCGAGCAGGCCGTCGCGGACCTCACGCGTATCGAGTCGGCGCTCGCCGCGCAGTATCCACACGCGTACTTCGATGGCGGCATCATCGCGACGTCGCTCCGTGATTCGGTCGTCGGTCCGACCCGGCCGTTGCTGCTGATGCTACTCGGCGCCGTGGGGATGGTGCTCCTCATCGCGTGCGGCAACGTGATGAGTCTGCTCCTCGCGCGTGCCGCCGCACGACACAAGGAGATGGCCATCCGCTACGCACTGGGTGCGGGTCGCTCGCGCATCGTCGCACAGCTGCTCGCGGAGAGTCTCGTGCTGGCGCTCACCGGTGCAGTGGTGGGACTCGGGGTGGCGTGGGCCGGCGTGTGGTTCCTGGTGACGAAGTCGCCGGTGAATGTGAATCGATTGCACGACGCGACGCTCAACGGCCCGGTGCTCGCCTTCACGATCGCGCTGGCCGTGGTGTGTGGAATTGTCTTCGGGCTCTTCCCCGCGTTGCGCGCATCGCGCGTCGATCTGCAAGGGACGTTGCGTGAGGGTGGGCGCGAGTCGGGGAGCGTGGTGCGCGCCCGACTCCGCGCGGCACTGGTGGTCGGTGAGGTGGCGCTCGCCCTCGTACTGCTGGTCGGCGCCGGGCTGCTCGTGCGGAGTGCGATCCTGCTGCAGCGGGTGCCGCCTGGGTTCGATTCGCACAACGTGCTCGTGGCGAGCACGAGTCTACCGAGCGCGCGCTACCCGAACGACGCGGCGATCACGCAAGCATTCCAGCGGATTACTGAGGCGGTGGGCACCATTCCGGGGGTGCAGTCGGCGGCGCTCGTGAGCCGGATCCCGATAGCGAGCGGCGGTATGGATTGCGTCGTGAGCGCTGAAGGGAGTGCGGTGGGTGATGTCAGCGGCGGCGATGCGAATGCGCGGGGAGCGACGGGCAACTACTTCGCGACGCTCGGCATCCCGTTGCTCGTCGGTCGCACGTTCACGGAGGCCGACGTGGCGACGTCGGCACCGGTCGCGATCATCAACCGGAGCCTCGCGCATCGACTGTTCGGCGATGCAAATCCGATCGGGAAGCGGATCACCATGTGCGGCAACTCGGCGTCGTCCGCCACGTGGTCCGAGATCGTGGGCGTGATCGGCGACATACATGCGAGCGGGTTGGACGAGGACATCCGCAACGAGGTCTACTTCCCGATGACGCAGCTCGTCACCGGCGGCATGTGGATCGTCGTGCGCGGGTCCGTGCCCGTGACGTCGCTCACGACATCCATCCGCCGAGCGGTGGCGAGCGTCGATCCCTTGCTGGCGCTCTCCGGTGCGCGGACCATGGACGACGTGATCGCCCGCTCGCTCGCGCCGTCGCGCTTCACGACGATGTTGTTCCTGCTGCTCGGCCTCACCGGCCTCGTGCTCGCGACGGTCGGCATCTACGGCGTGATCGCGTACGTCGTCACGCAGCGCTCGCGCGAGATCGGGATCCGGATGGCGCTGGGCGCGGATTCGCGGCGCGTGCTCGGGATGGTCGTCGGGCAGGGAGTCTTTCTCGCGGTGATCGGGATCGTCATCGGGCTCGCGGTATCGTGGGGCGTTACGCGATGGCTCGCCAGCCAGCTCTACGGCGTTGGCGTGCGCGATCCGCTGACGTTCGCTGCAGTGGCAGCACTGCTCCTGCTCGTCGCCGGCGTTGCGAGCTGGATCCCCGGTCGCCGCGCAACGAAGGTGGACCCGACGGTCGCGCTGCGGAGTGAGTGAGTTCTGAGTTGTAGGTTGTGGGTCGTGAGTGGTGGTGCGTGCGGGGGATCGAGAGCACGCCACTCACGACCCAGAACCCACGACTCACCCCCGCAACACGCTGCTTTCTGGACGATCCCCGCACCATCCGCTATCGTTGGCGCAGCCCATATGCCGGCGATACGGAGGATGCATCCATGAAGCCCGCCACGCGCCTGTCGTTGGCGCTTGCACTGTGCACGACCCTTGGCGCGCGACCGATGCTCGCGCAGCAGCAGCGCCCCATCACCCAGGACGACCTGTACCACTTCAAGTGGGTGGCCGACCCGCAGATCTCGCCCGATGGGAAACAGGTGGCCTACGTGCTGGTGACCATCAACGCCAAGCACACGGGATACGAGACGAGCATCTGGACGGTGCCGACGGATACCGCGGCGACTCCGCGGCAACTCACCGCGGGTCCGCGCGACGTCTCACCCCGCTGGTCGCCCGATTCGCGCACGCTCGCGTTCGTGCGCACCGAGGAGAAAGCGCGTCCGCAGATCTACGTGCTCTCCATGCAGGGCGGAGACGCACGGCAGC
>DASSNR010000030.1:0-4637 GCA_035687925.1 Gemmatimonadaceae bacterium
GTCGGATTGTTCGGGTAGTTGAGGTACAGCAGCTTGGTCCGCTCGAGAACGTCGCGCGGAATCTCGTCGAGATCGACCAGGAAGTTCGTGCGCGGACGGAGCTGATAGATGTACGGCTTCCCATCGGAGAGCAGCGTCCCACCTTGATACGCCTGATAGCCCGGCTCCGGCACGATGGCGACGTCGTCCCGGTCCACGTACGCGAGTGCGAGATGCGCGATCCCTTCCTTCGACCCGATGAGCGGGACGATCTCGCGCATCGGATCGACGTCGAACCCGAAGCGCTGGCCCATCCACTTGGCGATCGCTTCGCGGAACGCCGGAAGTCCGAGCCCGAAGCCGTACCGGCTCATTGCCGGCGTTTCCGCTGCGCGCTCCAGCGCCTCGATCGCCGCGCTCGGCGGCGACAGATCCGCGTCGCCGGCGCCGAGGTCGATCACATCGACACCGCGCGCGATCAGTTCGCGCTTCTTCTGCGGGACGGACGCGAGTGGATACTCGGGGAGCTTCAGGATGCGCGACGCGAGCTTGGGCACGGGAAGACGGATGGAGGTTGAACGTGCATGGGTGTCATTCCGAGGGAGCGGAGCGACCGAGGAATCTCGGCCGGACAACGAGCTTCGTCGCTACGCTCGGAATGACCGGTTCTACGCTCGGAATGACACCTCGACCGCAGCGAGACGCGCTCCTTCATCGAAAGCTAACCTTCTCGGATCGGGCGAGCACGCTCAGTCACCCGCCGCCACCGGGCTCTTCACGCAGCTCAGACCGACGATCTCCACCTCCACCACATCGCCCGCGGCGAGCGCGCCTACCCCGGACGGGGTGCCCGTCGCCACGAGATCGCCCGGCTCGAGCGTCATCACGTTCGAGATGTACGACAGCAGCTCGGGGATCGGGAAGACCATCTCGCCGGCGCTCGCGCGCTGCCGCACCTGACCGTTGATGCGCGTGACCACGGTGAGCGAGGACAGGTCAGCCGGCACCTTCGTGCTCGGCGTCCCGATCGGACAGAAGGTGTCGAACCCCTTCGCCCGCGTCCATTGGCCATCCGTCTTCTGCAGGTCGCGCGCGGTGACATCGTTGAGGGCGACGATCGCGCCGATCGCGCCCTGCGCATCATCGCGCGATGCGCGCCGGAGCGTGCGACCGATGACGAGGCCGATCTCCCCCTCGTACTCCACCTGCTTCGAGGCGGACGGCAGCGCGATGGCCTCGCCGTCGTGAATGATGCTCGACGGCGGCTTGAGGAAGATGAGCGGCTGCTTCGGCACCTCGTTGCCGAGCTCCTTGGCATGCTCACGATAGTTGCGCCCCACGCAGACGATCTTCCCCGGACGCGTCATTCCGTCATGTCCTCGCGGTAAAAGGTCTGAAGCTGCTCGCGAATGCGTTCCCATCGCTCGATTACGCGCCGAGCGGGGGGAAGCGTTGCGAGCAGCTCACGTCCATACTGTTTGGTCACCACACGTGGATCACACAATACGACCACACCTCGGTCCGTTCCACTCCGGATGAGCCGCCCGAATCCCTGCTTGAGTCGAAGGGCGGCGTGCGGGAGCATGAACTCCCCGAATGGGTCGCCGCCCCGCGCCTCGATCGCCTCGCAGTGCGCCGCGGTGAGCGGCTCGGTGGGGACACGGAACGGGAGCTTGGCGAGCACGAGGCCGCGCAGCGCGCGGCCGGCGACGTCGACGCCCTCCCAGAACGACGCCGTGCCGAGCAGGATCGCGCGCCCGGATTCGCGGAAGCGACGAAGGAGCGCATCGCGTCCGTCCTCGCCGTGCACGAGGAGTGGCCAGCGGCCGTCGACGCGGCCAGTTCGCAGCTCGGCCGCTGCGGCGCGCACGTCCCTGTGGCTCGTGAAGAGCACGAACAGTCCGCCGTCCGATGCCTCGGCGAGATCGCGCACGATGCGCATCACCGCGCGGAAGTGCCCCGCGCCATCGACGTTGGGCGCCGGAACATCCACGGGGACGGCGAGGATCGCCTGCTCCTCGTACGCGAACGGGGACGGAAAGACCGCCGTCTCCGGCTCGACCTCCGGCTCGTCGAGCCCCAAGCGCCCCGCGAGGAAGGTGAATCGCTCGTTGCTCGCGAGCGTGGCACTCGTGACGACCGCGGTGTCGACGCGCTTGAAGAGATCCTCGCGCAGAATCGGTGCAATGTCGAGCGGGACGGCGCTCGCCGCGATGTTGCGCTCCCGTCCGCGCACCTCGATCCATCGCACCATCGGCTCGGCGTCCACCGGCGGGCGCAGCGCGCGTGCGAGTCCGTCACCCACACCCTCGAGTCGCCGTGCGACGCCCTGCATCTCGACGAGCAGCGGAGCGACGGCATCGCGCCGCGTGGCGTCGAGCTCCAGGCGCTCGCGCACGAGACGCAGCCCGTCGTGCAGCAGCGCGATCTCGCGCAGGAGATCGGTGAGCGACGCATCGAGCCCCGCGTTCCAGATAGGATGTCGATCGAAGCGCGGCGTGAGTCGCATGACCGTCTCGCCGCACTCCTGCAGCATCGTGTCGAGCAGATCGAAGACGGTCGCGCCGTGATCGCGCGCCGCCTGCACCGACGGCGCGAGTCGCGCGTGTACGAGGTCGAGGCTCGCCACGCTCATGAGGTCGTCCTGCGCCGAGAGCCGCTGCACGAGCGCGTTGAGCAACCCCTTCCCGCGGCGATCGAGTCGGCCGAGCAGGCGCTGCAGTCCGCGTCGCGTGACCGTCGTCCCCAGGTGCGCGGCGGCCGCGTCCTCCAGGTGATGCCCTTCGTCGACGATCAGCCGCTGGTACGCGGGGAGCACGGCTGCGTCGCCCCAGTTCTGCTGTGCGCGACGCACCGCGAGATCGGAGAGCAGCAGGTGGTGATTGACGACGACCACATCGGCCTGCGCCGCGCGGCGGCGCGCCGCGAAGAGGAAGCAGGTGTCGAAGTGCGCGCACTTGAGCCGGCCGCACAGGTCGGGCTCGGCCGCGACCTCGTCCCACACTTCGGGGCGCGGCGGGGTGGGCAGATCGCTGAGCGAGCCATCGCGCGTGCGCGTGGCCCACGCCCGCAGCCGATCGAGCTCGCTGGCCACGTCATCCTCGAACAGCCCGGGCGCACCGACGCTCGCCTGCTCGAGGCGATGTAGACACAGATAGTTGTGCCACCCCTTGAGCAGCGCGTAGCGTACCGGCTGATCGTCGAGTGCGCCCTGCAGAAATGGAAGGTCCTTGCCGACGAGCTGCTCCTGCAGATTGATCGTGTTCGTCGACACGATCGTGCGCTCGCCGTTCGCGGCCGCCCATCGCAGCGCGGGGACGAGATAGCCGAGCGACTTGCCGACGCCGGTGCCAGCCTCGAAGAGTCCGATCCCGCCGCCGTTGTACAGTCGCGCGATCGCGCGCGCCATCGCGCGCTGGCTCGGCCGGTCCTCGTACCGTTCGAGCTGCGCCGCGACGGGACCATCGGGTCCGAGCGCATCGCCCACGGCCGCATCGTCGAGCGTGCTCGCCGCGCGCTCGCGCGGAATCTCGACGACGACGTACAGCTCGCGCGCCTCGTTGTCGATGATGCCGAACCCGACGCCGCCGTCGTGCATGCGCAGCGCGACCTCGAGGTCCGCATCCGATGGCTCGAGCTCGCCGGATGGGTGGTTGTGTACGAGCATCTCGCCGCGGTTCGCGACGCCGGGCAGCGCGAGCACGCTGCGCACATCGCCGCGCGCCACGACGCGCGCCGTCTGCACGGTCCCCTCATCGTCGACGGTTGCGACGAAGCACACCTCGCGCCCGCCCGCGAGGCGAATCGCCGCGCGCATGGCGGCTGCTGCGGGATGCGCTATGCGGGAAGCGGGATGCGGGACTGCCTCGGAGGTGAGGGCTGTTCCCCCGGGAGCCGTTCCCCGCATCCCGCATCCCGCTTCCCGCATCCCGCGCTTCACGCTCACGTCTTCAGCGGCTTCTTCTTCGCCGCCGGGAACAGGACGTTGTTGAGGATCAGCCGATAGCCCGGCGAGTTCTTGTGGAGTGAGAGATCGGTGGGTGGACTGCCGATCGCGTGCTGCGGGTCCTCGGGATCGTGTCCGCCGAGGAAAGTCCAGCTCCCCTTGCCGTAGTCGCCGTGGATGTACTTCACCCACGGGGCGCCCGGTTCATCGGCGAGTACCACGTCGCCCGGCTTGAGCCGGTTCTTCATGAAGCTCGTCGTCACGCCGTAGAAATCGGGGATCACGGAGCGGTGATCCTGGACGAGCATCGAGTTCACCGGATCGAGCTTCGCGCTGAACTGGAAGAGCGTGAAGGTGCCGAGCGGCTGGCGTCGCCCCGGAACGTTCACCTGATGTCCGTCGATGTCGCTCATCGAGTTCACGTACGGCGATTGCTCCAGGTGCGCGTCGCGGAAGGCGAGGGCGCGCGACCAGTCCATCTTCGCATCGGCGTTAGGGTCCATCGGCGTCCCGTCGGCGTAGGCCTCGGCGATGTCCACATTGCGCCCTGCGAGCGCGAGGTCGAGCGTTTCGGTCGCCCCGCACATGGCGAAGAGGAAGCCGCCGTTCATCACGTACTGCCGGATCTTGTCGGCCACGTCCTTCTTCAGTGCGGGAACGTTCGGGAAGCCCAGCTTCTTCGCCATCGCCAGATTCTCGTTGTCGAGATCGA
>DASSNR010000045.1:0-18524 GCA_035687925.1 Gemmatimonadaceae bacterium
GCTCGGGAGCACCGCCACCGGAATCTCCTCCTCGTCGCTCTCGCGCTCCCCTCCGGTCGACTCCACCGCAAGCTTGACGGCCGCGGCCGCCACGTCCATCACGTCGAACGTATCGGCCAACGATTCGACCACGACGCGAAAGCGATCGAGATCATCGCCCACCAGGCTCTCGTGCAGCGCCGCGCGCGTGAGCTCGAGCCGGCGCGCGCGCAGGTCGGCGATCGTCGGCACACTCGCCACCTCGATCTTCTGCTTCGTCACGTGCTCGATGTTGCGCAGATAGCGATGCTCGCGCGGCTCGGCGAGCGTGATCGCCACGCCCTCACGCCCCGCGCGTCCGGTGCGCCCGATGCGGTGCACGTATGCTTCGGGTGCCGACGGCACATCGTAATTCACCACGTGTGAGATCTGCTCGATGTCGAGCCCGCGCGCCGCGACGTCGGTGGCGACGAGCAGGTCGACCGCACCCGCACGAAACCGTTTCATGACGCGGTCGCGCTGCTCCTGCGACATCCCGCCGTGCAGCGCCTCGGATCGGTAGCCGCGTGCGTTCAACATCTCCGTGAGCTCGTCGACTTCGGTGCGCGTGCGGCAGAACACGAGCGCCGATGCGGGCTGCTCCATGTCGAGCACGCGCCCCAGCGCAGCGACCTTGTGTGCGCGCGGGACGACGTACGCCGTCTGGCGAACGCGCGGCACCTCGCCCGCCTCCACGCGCTCGCGCGCGATGCGCACGTCCACGGGATTCCGGAGATGCCGAGCCGCGATCGATGCGATGCGCGGCGGGATCGTCGCCGAGAAGAGTGCGGTCTGTCGCTCGGTGGGCACGGCGGAGAGGATCGCCTCGAGATCCTCGGCGAATCCCATGTCCAGCATCTCGTCCGCTTCGTCCATGATCACCGTGCGCACGTGATCCAGTCGCAGCGTGCCGCGCTCGATGTGATCCAGTGCGCGCCCCGGCGTCGCCACCACGACATCGACGCCGCGCTTGAGCGCGCGCAGCTGCTGCGTGATCGCCTGGCCGCCGTAGATCGGCAGCACCTCCACGCCGAGGCCGCGCCCATAACGGTGAACTGCCTGCGCCACCTGCATCGCGAGCTCGCGCGTCGGCACGAGAACGAGCGCGGCAACAGTGCCTCGCGCGGAGCCGTTGCGCGCGATGTCCTGCAGCACCGGCAGGGCGAACGCCGCCGTCTTCCCGGTGCCGGTCGCCGCCATCCCCAGCACGTCGCGTCCCTCGAGCAGCGGGGGAATCGCCGCGCGCTGAATGGGCGTCGGCTCCTCGTACCCGAGCTCGGCGAGCGCGGAAAGGAGCCGCTCGTCCAGTCCGAGTGCGGCAAAGCCCGGCTCGAGGCCGGCCGATGGAGCGGTCATGCGTGAACCTCCGAGGAGTTGGCGTCAGGCGTGCGAGGGGAGTATAACCGTGATGCATGGTTCTCGCCTGCATGGCGGAGCGACGCGCAGTGCGCCGGCGGCCCTCGCGCGGGGCACGACGCGCCCCGCGCGTGCCCCGCGGTTCGCTTCCTGGCGACGTCGCAGAGGCGGCACGGATGTTGACGCCGCTCGTTGCCGCACAACGTACAACGAGCCGCCAACGGCTCGGTGAGCGCCGGGAGGAGCGCATGTGGAGCAACCGGTTGGGATGTGTCGTATTGGCGCTGGCGGTGGTGAGCACCGGGTGCGGACCCAGGACGCCGAAACCGGTGTACCAGGTGCCCGGCGGTGACCCCGCACGCGGCAACTTGGTGCTCGAGACGCATGGCTGCGTTGCGTGCCACACCATTCCCGGCGTGAAGTACGGACAGGGCAAGGTGGCTCCGCCACTCGTCGATTTCGGGAAGCGCGGCTTCATCGGCGGTGTGGCGCCGAACACTCCCGACAACCTCATCAAGTGGGTCATGAACCCGCAGTCGCTCAAGCCTCGCACCGACATGCCGAATATGGACTTGACGGAGCAGGAAGCCCGGGACGTCGCGGCGTACCTCTACACGCTGCATTGATCGCCGATCCGCTCTCGTCCAGCACGCTCTTCCGCGCACGCGAGCTCGTGCTGCGCTACGGCTGGAACGCTACCGCCTACCAGATCCTCAATCCTGGCATCCGCTACTGGTTTTCCACGCGCGGCGACGCCGTCGTCGGCTTCGTCACGCGGCATCATGTCCGCGTCGTCGCTGGTGCGCCGGTGTGCGCGGAGGATCGACTGGCCGACGTCAGCGCGGAGTTCGAGCGCGACGCTCGCGCAGCGGGCGACCGCGTTTGCTACTTCGGCGCCGGCGCGCGACTCGAGGCGGTGTACGCCCGGCGCGTCACGCACAGCATGATCGCGCTCGGCGCGCAGCCGAGCTGGGATCCGCGACGCTGGCCGCAGATGATCGCTACGCGCGCGTCGGTCCGCGCACAGCTCAACCGGGCGCGCAACAAGGGCGTCGCCGTCTCGCGCTGGCCGTCGGAACGCGCGACGCGAAACCCCGAGCTGCAGCGTTGCCTCGCCGAATGGTTGCAGGCGCGGCCGCTTCCACCGCTCCACTTTCTCGTCGAGCCGCAGACGCTGGCGCTCCTGTTCGACCGCGAGGTGTTCGTCGCTGAGCGACAGGGCGCGCCGGTGGGATTTCTCGTCGCGTCACCGGTGCCAGCACGCAACGGCTGGCTCATCGAGCAGTTCGTGCGCGGTCGCCGAGCGACGAACGGCACCGCCGAGCTCCTCATCGACACCGCCATGCGCACGCTGGCCGCGCAGCATGCCACATACGTGACGCTCGGCCTCGCGCCGCTGTCGCGCCACGCGCGGCCCATCCCCGGTCCGCTCTGGCTGCGCGTGCTTCTCGGATGGGTGCGACTGCACGGGCGGCGGTTCTACAACTTCGAGGGGCTGGAGACGTTCAAGGCGAAGTTCCAGCCGGACGAATGGGAGGACATTCTCGCCATCTACAGCGAGCCGGGCTTCTCGCCGCGCGCGCTGTACGCGATCGCGGCGGCCTTCAGCGATCGCTCACCGCCCAGCATGCTCGTGCGTGCGCTCTGGAAGGCCGTGCGTCAGGAAGGGCAGTGGGTCGCCGAACGGCTGCATCACTGACCGCTGCGCGGGACATCGCAACGCGGCGTTGGCGAGTCCACACTGATCGGCCATCGTGGTACGGGATGGGCGTGTGCATCACGGCTGGAGGCCTCTCATGCCGCGAGCCGCACGGCACCACACGATCGATCGCCCCACCGCGCCGGGGCGCCTGCACGCACGTCCAGTTCCCGGCGCACACGCGCCACCGCGCGAGCGACCCGGCCTGCAACCGCTGGGCATCGGGTATCGACGCGACGGGCTGCGATACGTTCCGCCGAGCTATCATCCCGATCACCCGGCGCCGATGGTTCTCATGCTTCATGGCGCCGGCGGCGACGCCGACAACGCCGTCGCGCCGTTCCTCCGGTTCGCCGATGCGTACGGCCTGATCCTGCTCGCGCCCGATTCGCGCGGCAACACATGGGACGTGATCCTCGACGAATACGGTCACGACGTCGAGTTCATCGATCATGCGCTCGCGCAGACGTTCGAGCGGTACGCCGTCGATCCCGCGCGTCTCGCCATCGAAGGGTTCTCCGACGGCGCGTCGTACGCGCTGTCGCTCGGGATCATCAACGGCGACCTGTGGACGCACATCATTGCGTTCTCACCAGGCTTCATCGCGTTGACGGCCGAGCGCGATCACCCGCGAGTGTTCATCTCGCACGGGACGCGCGATTCGGTACTGCGCATCGATCGGTGCAGCCAGCGACTCGTGCCGCAGCTGCGCGACGCGGGGTACGATGTGCGCTACGAGGAATTCAACGGTGAGCACACCGTTCCCGCCGCGATCGCCCGCGACGCGCTCGACTGGTTCACGTCGCCCGAGGAGTGATCGCTCCGGCGCAGGGACGCCACCGTGCTCAGCATGGCTTATGCACTGATCGCCGTGGCCTTCGTTCGTCGCGCGACGCTCTCCACCGTCATCAGGCCGCTCTCATGCCCCTGGATGCGCCGCAGCACCAACCGGCCGACCTGGACGGGCAGCGATCGGAGCGGAACCGTCTGCTCCGTTCGCTGCCGCGGAGCGAATATGCGTCGCTGCGCCCGACGCTCGTGCGTGTGGCGCTCGCACCGCGGCAGACGCTCTACGAGCCGCGCGTCCCCATCGCGCATGTATACTTCCCCGAAACCGCGACGCTCGCACTCGTGGCGGAGCTGCGGCGGGGAGGGCGCATCGAAGTTGGCGGTATCGGCAATGAGGGATTCGCCGGCATCCCAACGCTCCTCGGTGCCCGGTCGATGCCGTACCGCGCCCTCGTGGAGATTCCCGGCGAATCGTTTCGACTGAGCGCCGAGGCATTTCGACGGGCCCTCGCTGATCATCCGGTGTTGCGCAGCCGGCTGCTGCGATATCCGCTGTTCCTCGTGGAGCAGATCGCGCAGATGGTCGCGTGCAACCGCCTCCACACGCTCACACAGCGGTGCGCGCGGTGGCTGCTCGTGGCACACGATCGCGTGCAGTCCGACACCTTTCCGCTCACACAAGGCTTTCTCGCCGAGCTGCTCGCCGTGCGTCGGCCCGGCGTTTCGGTAGCGGCTGAAATGCTGCAGGACGCGCGGTGCATCCGCTATTCGCGTGGAAGGATCACGATCATGGATCGTGCGGGGCTCCAGGGGTTGTGCTGCGAATGTTACGACACGATGCGGGACGACTATGCCGCGCTTTTTCCTGACGACGAGGAAGTCTCTGCATCCGTGCTCGGCCGGCGGTGATCGAGGGCTGTGCGCTGGGGCATGGCGGGGCGCAACGAGTGGGCGTGTGTACGCCACCGTACACTCGTAGCACGATAACGTTGTGTCGTGCCGTAGCTTGTATGCTTTCTAGTGCAGTACTAGATTAGCAAAGTGGGAGCGTCGTTGGCCTCTGAAGCCAGCGGCCGCACGCGTGTGCCCGCGTACCGCACACACCACGTGGCTATCCGTTCTCGCAGGCGCCGTTGCCCGCGGAGGATCCCCGATGCAGTACCAGACGAGCGCATCCGCGAGCGACCGACGACTTGAGCCATCGCTCTCCGTTCCTGGATTGGTCGCGTTACGCGACGCCATCACCGTGTACATGCGCGGACAGCCTGCCGACCGACGGTTGCGACAATCCGTCCGCCTCCTCTGCGACCATGCGCAACGGCGACACCAGCGCGTCGAAGAGCTGCTGGTCGCACTCAAGGATGTGTGGTGGTCGTTCCCCGAGGTCCAGCGAGCGTCGCGCGACGCGGGCACCCTTCGTACGCTGCTGAATCGCATCGTCTCGATGTGCATCGAGCAGTTCTACGCGAACGACTGAGCGCGCTCGCGCTGCATCCTGAACGACGAACGGCGACGGAAGCACACGAGCTTCCGTCGCCGTTCGTCGTTCAGGCACTTGCAGAGCGATGCGTCAGAATGGAATCTCGTCGTCGCCTGCTGCGGTTGCGACGGCTTCGGTCGCTTCGGCCGCCTCGCCTTCCGAGCCCGCTGCCTGTGCCGCCGCTACCTTGTCCTTCGGTGGCCAGATCACACCGTCGCACGAGCGGTCGCGGCACTTGAAGTCCGGCGCGCGTGGATTCCGCTTCCCGATGCGGTTGTCCCACATCCGCCCGCCGCACTTGGGGCAGGGCGGTACGTCGCTCGCGATCGATGCGCTCTTCGCGCTCCGCGTCCGCTTGAGCGCGATGGCTGGCGCCTCGGCGGCGCCTTCAGTCGCAGGCGTCTGCGCCGCATCGCGGGCGTGTCGACGATCGTACGCGGCCTGCGGATCCTCGATGGCCTTCGCGTACTTTCCGTCCCCATCCATCTGTACCCAGTTCTGCCCGAGCTGATAGAGCTCGTGGCCGATACCGAAGCGGACGGCCGCACGCTTGAACGCGTCCGTGGACGCCTGCTTGTAATCCTTCCCGGTCCCCACGTCCTCGCGCACGACACCGAGAATCTGGAGTCGCGCCTTGAACGCGCACGCGCCTTCGCTCGAGAACGAGTCGCTCTCGGCGTTCACGGGAGGCAACAGCTCGAGCGTCAGATTCCACTCGCCGGGGACGACCGTGTCCAGGCGCTCGCGAACGGTACCGGCGTCGATGTAGGCGACGAACCGCGCGAAGTACTTGCCGTCGCGGGCAATGGGGCGACCATCCTGCCGCCACGAAGTGGCGCCGGCGGGGAGGGGAGCGGCCAACTGTGCCCAGACGTCCGTGTGCTCACTGTGTGCTTCGTGTCTCGCAATCATTGTCCAGTCCAACCTTATCGTCTCGAAGTCCCAGCATTGTTGTGCTTCTTCACTGCGGCGACCGCCGGACACTCCCGGCCGTGCTCGCAGTACCATCCATGGCGATCGAAGAACACCAGGTGCGCCGTCGCGGAGCCGACCGGCAAATCGTCCACCCGGAAGAGCTGCATCACTGTGGTCCCGTTCCCGCACGCAGCTTGCGGGTCGAGCTCGCGGATTCGCATGAGACGCGTGGAAACGCTCGTGTCGTGCACACGCCGAGCCGCGTTCCGCGTCGGCCGTCCAGCGGCCTTGGGGGTCATCCCGCGCTTGCGACGTCGCGCCGGCGCCTTCGCCGAGGCCGCAGCCTTCGCGGGTGCTTTCACGATCACGTCTCTCCTTCCCGAAGCTTTCTTCGTTGTGCTCCCCTCCTTGGCTCCTCTTCGTGATGCTGGAGCCGCCTTGGCCGATCCGGTCCGGCGCCCCGTGCGCCCGGACCTCGCCGGCTTACGGTGAACGGCGCCTTCGCGAGCCACCTCACGTGCCACCACCGACTCGCGCTTCGCACTCTTTCGCCTAGCCACGATGCGGCTCCCGATCCCCCACTTCGTCGAGGGGTAGCACCAAGGGATGCTCGCCGGAGGACATGAGATGCAGCTGTGGATTGAGGCGAAGGAGCGCCGGCACGAAGCACCGGTCTCGATGAGCGACGCGCATGGGGCCGACGAGCAGCGCCGCATCCGTGACCGCGTCGATCCGGCGCCCGCACTCGAGGCAGCGAGCGTCGGTCTCCCAGGCGGTCAGGAGCTCGTCGACAGGCGCGCCCACCGGCGCTACCGCACTCCCTTCAACCGCCCGATCTTCGGCCGGGGTTGCACCGCCGACCAGCGCCAATGGAGCTGGCATGACGGGTTCATGGATATCTCGTCTGGCCAAAGAGTTACGACCGCCCATGTCACGTCCTGTCTCGAGTAGCTGTTCGGTTCTTCTTCGGTATCGGCAAGCTACAACCGGCGCGTGCCGGTGTCAATCCTTATACGCCGTTGGCAATGTGCGCACATGCCGCTACTTTCCGTGCCCATGATCGACGTCGTCGCGCTCGCTGCGGAACTGATTGCGCTCGATACGCCCACCGGATGCGAAGCGCCTGCCGTGGATTTCGTGGCCCGCTGGCTCGTCTCGCGCGGGTGGAACGTCACCGTTCAGGAGGTCACGCCCGGTCGCGGTAACGTGTGGGCGTCGCGCGCTGGCGGTGGTGTCACCCTGTCCACGCACCTCGACACCGTGCCGCCGTTCTTCCGCCCGGTGATGGACGGCCATCGTTTGCGCGGCCGCGGCGCGTGTGACGCCAAAGGGATTGCCGCGGCCATGCTCGCAGCCGCCGATCAGCTCGTGCAGGAGGGAGAGGAGCGCGTCGACCTTCTGATGGTCATCGGCGAAGAGGGCGGCTCCGACGGTGCACGGGCGGCCAATCAGCTGCCCGCGACAAGTCGCTTCCTCATCAACGGCGAGCCCTCGGAGAGCAAACTCGCCACAGGGGCGAAGGGTTCGTTGCGCGTGAAGATTCGCACCACCGGTCGCGCCGCGCACTCGGCGTATCCCGAGCTCGGCTGCTCGGCCATCGATCCCATGCTTGCGCTCCTCCCCGCCGTGCAACGTCTCGCGCTGCAGAGCGATCCGGTGCTGGGCGAAGCGTCGGTGAACATCGGGACCATCCGCGCGGGCACCGAGGCCAACATCGTTCCGGATTGCGCCGAGGCGGAGCTCATGTTCCGGCTCGTGGGCGACGTGGGAGAAGTGAAGCGCGCGATCGAACAGTGCGTCGACGGGCGCGCCGAGCTCGTGTATGGTTCACACATTCCCGCGCAACGCTTCCACACCATTCCCGGCATCGACGCCGCGCCCGTGGCGTACACCACCGACATTCCGCTCCTTGACCGCTGGGGCACGCCGCTCCTCTTCGGGCCGGGCTCCATTCACGTCGCGCACACGCCCGAGGAGTTCATCGATGTGCGCGAGCTCCGTGAGAGCGTGACGACGTACATGCATCTCGTGCGCTCACTGCTCGCCAGCTAGATGCGCGCCGATCCGAACGGCCGCGCGCCACGTGCGCCTGTCCCGGTCGCCGTCCTCGGCGCGACCGGCGCGGTTGGGCAGACGTTCATCCGCCTGCTGGCGCACCACCCCTGGTTCCGCATCGCGGAGCTGGCCGCTTCCGAACGCTCCGCGGGGAAGGCGTACGGCGACGCTGCGCGCTGGCTGGAGGGCGGGCTCCCACACGAGATCGCGGCGATGACGGTGCTGCCGTGCGATCCATCGGTCGTGCGCGCACCCCTCGTCTTCTCCGCGCTCGACGCGGGCGTGGCGGGCGATGTGGAGGCGGCGTTCGCCCGTGCCGGACGCTTCGTGCTGAGCAATGCGCGCAACTTCCGCATGGACGCCGATGTGCCGCTGCTCATCCCCGAGGTGAATCCGGAGCATCTGGCGCTGCTCGATGTGCAGCGCGCGCGGCGCGGGTGGGACGGCGCGATCATCACGAACGCGAACTGCGCGACGATGGTGATCGCCATGGCGCTCGCGCCATTGCACGCGGCGTTCGGAATCGAGACGCTCTTTGCGATGACCATGCAGGCGGTCTCGGGTGCCGGCTACCCTGGCGTTCCATCGCTCGACATCCTCGGCAACGTCATCCCGTTCATCAAGAACGAAGAGGAGAAGATCGAGAGCGAGACGCTCAAGATCCTCGGGCGGATGGAGCGTGATGCGGTCGTCCCCGCACCGATTCGCGTGAGCGCGCAGGCCAATCGCGTGCCCGTGGAGAACGGCCACACGGCGTGCATGGTGGTGGGGTTCTCTCGGCGCGTCGCACCAGACGAGGCGACGCACGCGCTGACGTCGTTCCGCAGCGCCGTCGCCGACGTCGAGCTCCCGAGCGCGCCCGCGCGCCCGCTGATCGTCGTCGACGCACCCGATCGCCCGCAGCCCAAGCGCGATGCGGGTGCGGGGAACGGGATGTCGATCGTCATCGGCCGCGTGCGGCGCGATCCCATCCTCGATGTGCGCCTCGTCGCTTCGGGCCACAATACGATTCGCGGCGCCGCCGGCGCATCGATCCTCAACGCCGAGCTTCTCGTGGCGCGCGGGCTGCTCGCGTCCGCGCCATCGCCCGCGCGCGTCGCCGGGTGAGCGCGTGATCGTGATCAAGTTCGGCGGCACCTCCGTCGGGACCGCCGACGCGATCGAGCGTGCTGCGCGCATCACACAGTCGCGCCTCGCGCGCCGCCCGGTCGTCGTTGTCTCCGCGCTCGGGGGAACCACCGATGCGCTTCTCGAGATCGCCGACCACGCCGCACGCGGACAGCTCATCGGTGCACTGCGCCGCATCGAAGGGGTTCGCGAACGGCACCTGGCGGCCGCCGAGCATCTGCTCGCCGGCTCACCCGAGCTGGACGACGTGCGCTGCGAGCTGAGCGCGCACTGCGATGAGCTGGCGAGTCTGGCCGAGGCGCTCTCGGTGCTCGGTCACGCGACGCCGCGCAGTTGCGACGCGATCGCGGCGTACGGCGAGCAACTGTCGTCTCTCCTCGTGGTCGCGGCATTTCGCGCGTCGGGCCTCGCGGCCGAGCACGTCGACGCGCGCCGCGTCATGATCACGGACGGGCGCTTCACGTGCGCCACCCCGCAGACCGATGCCATCGCGCTGGGCGCGCGCGCGCAGGTTCTCCCGGTGGTGCAGAGTGGTCGCGTTCCTGTGCTCGGCGGCTTCATCGGGGCAACCGCGCACGGCGTGACGACGACGCTCGGCCGCGGCGGCTCGGACTACAGCGCGTCGCTCATCGGCGCTGCGCTCGACGCGGAGGCGATCGAGATCTGGACCGATGTGGACGGCATCCTCACCGCGGATCCGCGTGTGGTGGATGGCGCGAAGCTCATCGCGCAGATCCGCTTCGATGAGGCGGCGGAGCTCGCATCGTTCGGCGCCAAGGTATTGCACCCGAGCACGATCGCGCCGGCCGTGCGGCGTGGGATCCCGGTGTTCGTCTACAACTCGCGGCGCCCCGAAGGGACGGGGACGCAGATCATGGCGACCGTCGCGCCGAAGCCGGTGCGCGCCATCGCGGGGAAGGGGAACGTCACGATCGTCAAAGTGAACTCGTCGCGTATGCTCCTCGCACACGGATTCCTCCGCGCCCTGTTCGAGATCTTCGAGCGGCAGCGCACGTCGGTGGACGTCGTCGCGACGTCCGAGGTGTCGGTGTCGGTCACCGTGGACGATCCCTCGCGGCTCGATGCGCTGCTCGTCGACCTCGCGGCGCTCGGTGATGTCTCCGTCGAGCGCAATCGTGCGATCATCGCCGTGGTGGGCGGCGCGCTCGGCGGGAGCAGTCGCACGATGGCGCGCGCGCTCGGTGCGCTGGGCGATATTCCGGTGCACATGATTTCGCTCAGCGCCACGGAGATCAATCTCACGCTCATCGTCGACGGCAGCGACCTCGCGCCCGCCATGCGTGCACTGCACGCGGCGTTCTTCAACACGGCAGGTGACGCATGAACACCACCCCTCGCCTCGCGATCATCGGGATGGGGAAGATGGGCCGTATCGTCGCGCAGCTCGCCGCGGAGCGCGAGTGGCCGGTCGTCGCGACGATCGACGCCGCCCGGAATCGCGATGCAGCGGGGATCACGCGTGAGACCCTTGCCGACGCAGACGTGGCGATCGAATTCACGGAGCCGCGCTCGGCGGTCGCGAACGTGCTGGCATGTGTGCGCGCGGGCGTCCCCGTCGTGGTCGGAACGACGGGATGGTACGCGGAGCGTGAGCAGGTGGAGGAACAGGTGCTGGCACTCGGTGGTGCCATGTTCTGGTCGCCCAATTTCGCGATCGGCGTCAATCTGTTCTGGCACATCGCGGAGCATGCGGCGCATCTCGCGGCGCGCGCGCCGTTCGATGCACACATTGTGGAGACACACCACGCGGCCAAACGCGACGCGCCATCGGGCACGGCAGCACACCTCGGCCACGTGGTGTCGGTCGCGCTGGGACACGACGTGCCCATCACCAGCATCCGGACCGGCTCGGTGCCCGGCACGCACGAGCTGCTGCTCGACGCGCCGTACGAACAGATCCGCATCGAGCACGTCGCGCGCGATCGTCGCGTCTTCGCGGACGGAGCGCTCCTCGCGGCGCGCTGGCTCATCGGTCGGCGCGGTGTGTACACCATGCGGGATCTCCTCGACTCGAACCAACCGGGCCATGTCTGACACTCAGCGCCTGTTCGGCTGCGGCACCGCGCTCGTCACGCCGTTCCAGAGCGACGGCGCGATCGACGAGCGCGCGCTCCGCGCGCTCGTCGATTGGCAGATCGACGAAGGCGTCCACTTTCTCGTTCCCTGCGGCTCGACGGGTGAGGCCGCTACGATGACCGCCGTGGAGCATCGTCGCGTGGTGGAGATCGTCGTCGAGCAGGCCGCTGGACGCGTGCCGATCGTCGCCGGCGCCGGCTCCAACGACACGAAGAAGGCGATAGCGATGTCGCGCGAGATGCGTTCGGCCGGCGCCACGCATCTGCTGCACGTCTCGCCGATGTACAACAAACCGCCGCAGCGCGGAATTCTCGCGCACTTCCGCGCGATCGCGGAGGCGACGGATCTGCCGATCGTCATCTACAACGTTCCCGGTCGCACGGGGAGCAACATCGAGGCGGAGACGACGCTGGCGCTCGCCGAGGTGCCGACCATCACCGCGGTGAAGGAAGCGTCGGGGAATCTGCCGCAGATCATGGAGATCATTCGCAACCGGCCCGGCAACTTCGACGTGCTGTCGGGCGACGACGCACTCACGCTCGCCGTGATGGCCGCCGGCGGCGACGGCATCGTTTCGGTGATCTCGAATGCGACGCCGCGCGCCGTAGCACAGCTCACGGAGCAGTGCCGCGCCGGGGATTTCGCCGCCGCGCGCGACACACACGAGTGTCTTGCTCCATGGATGCGGGCGGCATTCATCGAATCGAATCCGATCCCGGTGAAGGCGGCGCTCGCCATGATGAGCCGCATCCGGAACGTGCTGCGTCTGCCGCTCGTGCCGCTAGCCGAGTGCCACGAGGAGGCGGTGCGGGCAAGCCTCGTGGCCGCGGGAGCGCTCGCGTGAGCGCCGTCGTCGACGTCCAGTCGCTCCGCGAGCGCATCGAAGATGTCGCGGCGACTCCCGCCGGCGATCCGACACCGTCCGATGCCGATGCGGTGATTCGCGCATTGCTCGACGCACTCGAGCAGGGGACGGTGCGGTCCGCGGAACGAACGCGTGACGGTCAATGGCGCGCCGTGCCATGGGTGAAGCGCGGCATCCTGCTCGGCTTCCGTCTCGGACACGTCGTGGACATGTCGCCGCGCGACACGAGCCCGTTTCACTTCGTCGACAAGAATACCTACCCGACGCAACGGTTCGCTCCGGAGCGCGGGGTGCGTATCGTGCCGGGCGGCTCGACGGTCCGTCGCGGCGCGTACGTCGCACCCGGCGTCGTGTGCATGCCGCCCATGTACATCAATGTGGGCGCGTTCGTCGGTGCCGGCTCGATGGTCGATTCCCATGCGCTGGTGGGATCGTGCGCGCAGATCGGCGAGCGCGTCCATCTGAGCGCGGCGGCGCAGATCGGCGGCGTGCTGGAGCCGATCAACGCTGCGCCCGTCGTGATCGAGGACGATGTGTTCGTCGGTGGCGGGTGCGGCGTGTACGAGGGGACGATCGTGCGCGAGCGCGCGGTGCTGGCCGCCGGCGTGATCCTCACACGCGGGACTCCGGTGTTCGATCTGGTACGCGAGACAGTCTACCGATCGGGTGACGCGCCGCTCGAGATCCCCGCCGGCGCCGTCGTCGTACCCGGCTCGCGACAGATTCACTCTGGTTGGGGCGCCGAGCAGGGGCTGTCGCTCCAGGCACCGATCATCGTGAAGTACCGAGATCAGACCACCGACGCGTCCACCGCACTCGAGCAGGCGCTCCGATGACACACGGTCCCGTTGCCATCGTCGGCCTCGGTCTCATCGGCGGCTCGCTCGCACGCGCGCTGCACGAACGTGGCGTCCCCGTTCGGGGCTGGAGCACGTCGCGCGACGATCGCGAGCTCGCGGCGCGCGCGGGCATCTCCGTGGCGGCGGAGGCCGGCGAGGCAGTCGCCGATGCCGCGGCCGTCGTCTTCGCGGTACCCATCGACCATCTCGCGAGTGCGGCCGACGCGGTGCTTGGCACGCGCAACGGCGACCTCGTCGCGCTCCACGCCAGCGGTCTGCAGACGCAGCAGGCGCTCTGCCTCGGCGATCGGCACCATGCGCGACTCATTGGAACGCATCCGCTGGCGGGCTCGCACGAATCGGGCTTCGCCGCGGCGCGCGGCGATCTCTTCGTGGGTGCGACCGTCAGTGTGGAAGCGCGCGCCGGCGCGCTCGCTCGTGCGTCCGCAGAATGGGTGTGGCAATCGGCAGGTGCAGCACGCATCGAGTACCGGCCCGCGGAGGAGCACGACCGATTGATGGCGTGGGTGAGTCAGCTTCCGCAGCTCACAGCGACCGCGCTCGCCGCGACGCTCGCCGCACGCGGAGTCGACCCTCGCGCGATGGGTCCGGGCGGTCGCGACACCACGCGCCTCGCGGGCAGTCCGTTCGAGCAGTGGCGTCCGCTCCTCGCCGCGGCTCCGCGCGAGCTGTGTGACGCGCTGCGACTGCTCGAGGATCACCTTGCACACGTGCGCGCGGCTGTCGAGCAGCGCGATCACGACGCGCTGGCAGATCTCTGGTCCGCAGCGGCGGCGTGGCGCCGTGCTGCTATGCATACGTCCGAGGAACCGACATGAACGTGACCGGAACCGTCCGCGTCCCGGGTGACAAATCCATCTCGCACCGCTCGCTCCTCTTTTCCGCGCTCGCGGATGGGCGCTCACGCATCCGCAACATCCTTCCATCGGCGGACGTGCACTCGACGGCGGGTGTGCTCCGCACGCTCGGTGTTGCGGTGCCGGAGCTCTCCGCCGACATCTCGATCGTCGGTCGTGGACTCGGATCGCTGCGCGCCCCGAGCGCAGATCTCGAGTGCGGCAACAGCGGGACGACGACGCGACTCGTCTCGGGCATCGCCGCAGCCTGTCCGTTCACGAGTCGCTTCATCGGTGACGCGAGTCTGAGCCGCCGCCCGATGCGGCGCGTCGCACGACCACTCACCGCGATGGGCGCGCGCTTCGAGTTCGAGCACGACGATGGACTGCCCATGGTCATCCACGGCGCGCCGCTGCACGCCGTCGAATGGACGACGAACACGGCGAGCGCGCAGACGAAGAGCGCCATTCTCCTTGCCGGCCTCGTCGCCGGTGTTCCGGTGACCGTGCGCGAGCCCGCCCGATCGCGCGATCACACCGAACGCATGCTCGGCGCGATGGGGGTGCGCATCGAGACGGGAACGACCGGGGTGCACCTCGATCCAGCACAGCGCCTCGAGCCGCTCGACATGTCGGTGCCGTCCGATCCCTCGTCCGCCGCGTTCATGGCCGCGCTCGCGTTTCTTGCGGACGACGGTGCGCTGGCGATCCCCATGGTGTGCCTCAACGAGACGCGCACCGGCTTCTTCCGTGCGGTGGCGGGTATGGGAGCGCGCGTCGATTTGTGCATGGGCGAGCCGCAGGGCGGGGAACCCGTCGGTACCGTCGTCGCGCGCGCGTCGCAGCTCGAGGCCATTACGCTCGACCCCGCCGAAGTCCCGTCGATGATCGACGAGCTCCCCCTGCTCGCGTGTCTGGCTGCGCGCGCACACGGAACGACCACGATCACCGGCGCCGCCGAGCTCCGCGTGAAGGAGAGCGACCGCATCGCGACGACCGTCGCCAATCTCCGCGCACTCGGCGTGGAGGCCGACGAGCTGCCGGACGGGATGCGCGTCACCGGCGGGCGCGCGCCGCTGCGGGGCGCGATCCGGACGCATGGCGACCACCGCATCGCGATGGCGTTCGGGATCCTCGGTGCGCTCCCGGGCAACGCCATCGCGATCGACGATCGCGCATGCGTGGCCGTGTCGTACCCGACCTTCTGGGATGACCTCCAACGCGCTATTGTGGGGTAGCGCATGTCACCCGACTCGACCACCCGATCCTGCATCGTCGTCGCGATCGATGGGCCCGCCGCCTCCGGCAAGTCATCGACGGCCAAGTGGGTCGCCGAGCGCTTGGGCTTTCTGCACGTCGATTCCGGATCGCTCTACCGAGCGGTCACCGCGGCCGCACTGCAGTCGGGCATCGCGCCCGAACAGTGGGACGAGCCGCACATGCTCGAGTCGGCTGAAGTGGTAAGTCTGGTGCCCGGTGACCGCGCCTTCGTCCCCGCGCTGCGTGGGCAGGTGCTCGATCAGGAGATCCGCGGACCGATCGTCACGCAGCACGTCTCCAGGACAGCGAGCATGCCGGCTGTCCGCTGCTGGGTGAACGCGCGCGTCCGAGCCGCGGCCGATGGGCGGAGCGTCGTGGTGGACGGACGCGATATCGGCACTGTCGTTTTCCCCGACGCGGACTTGAAGGTGTTCCTGGTCGCGGATCCCTGGGAGCGGGCGCGTCGGCGTCTCGTCCAGCGGTTGGGTCGTGCGCCCGTGGACGATGAAGTTGCCGCGGAAACGGAGCGGCTGGTGCAGCGCGACGCCCGCGACGCCACGCAGACCGTCCAGGCCAAGGACGCGGTTCTGATCGACACGACCTACCTGACGCAGGAGGAGCAGGTGGACCGGATCGTGGCGCTGGCGCGGGTGCTGATGTCCGGTAGCGAACGCCGCGCATCCCGTTGACAGAGGCCCTGTTAGCTTCTACATTTGAAGGTTCCCACGGCTAGACCTTTGCGCGACCTGTGGACGGTCGCGCTTCTGGTATTCGCCGGTCACGACAACGACACATAGACTCGTCCGCGGCGAGCCTAAATTCCGCGGGCCAGGAGACGCACTTCGGTATGCCCGAGCTTGAAACCACGACACCAACCCCAACCCCCAACGCGTCGGTGACGGAGCGCGAGAAGAAGAACGCCCAGAAGGGTGCCTTGCGCTTGCTGTCGACCAACGACAATCGCTGGGACGAGGACGAGTACACCGACGAAGAGCTGTCGGCGATGATGGAGCTGTACAACGGTACGCTCGCATCCATCGACGAAGGCGAAATCGTCAAGAGCAAAGTCCTCGAGATCCGCGAGAACATGGTCGTCCTCGACATCGGCTTCAAGTCCGAGGGCAGCGTCCCGCTCGAGGAGTTCAAGGACCATCCGGATCTCAAGCCCGGCGACGAAGTCGAAGTTCTGCTGGAGCACCTCGAGGACCAGGAAGGCTCGGTCGTCCTCTCCAAGAAGAAGGCCGACTTCATGCGCGTGTGGGAGCGCATCCGTCAGGCCTACGAGAGCGATCAGCCCGTCGAGGGGACGCTCGTCAAGAAGATCAAGGGTGGTGTGGTGGTCGACCTCATGGGCGTCGACGCGTTCCTCCCCGGCTCGCAGATCGCGCTGCGTCGCGTGCCGAACATCGATGAGCTGCTCGGCCAGAAGTACGAGTTCAAGATCATCAAGCTCAACAAGCGCCGCCGCAACATCGTCGTCTCGCGCCGCGTGATCCTCGAGGTCGAGCGCGCGGGCAAGCGCGAGCGCCTCATGAAGGAGCTCGAGAAGGATCAGATCCGGAAGGGCGTGGTGAAGAACATCACGGACTTCGGTGCCTTCATCGATCTCGGTGGCGTCGACGGTCTGCTCCACATCACCGACATGTCGTGGGGTCGCATCTCCCACCCGTCGGAACTGGTGCACATCGGTCAGGAGCTGCAGGTCAAGATCCTCGACATCGATTGGGAGCGCGAGCGCATCTCGCTCGGTCTCAAGCAGCTTCAGAGCTATCCGTGGAAGGATGTCGCAGAGAAGTATCCGGTCGGCACGCGCGTGCAGGGGAAGGTGGTCTCGATCACCAACTACGGCGCGTTCATCGAGCTCGAGCCGGGCATCGAGGGTCTCGTGCACATCAGCGAGATGAGCTGGACCCGCAACATCCGTCACCCGTCGAAGCTCGTGTCGATCGGCGAGGTAATCGAGGCGGTGGTGCTCAAGGTCGATCCGGCCGAGGAGAAGATCTCGCTCGGCATGAAGCAGACGGAGCAGGATCCGTGGATGGTGCTCCCGCTCCGTTATCCCGTCGGGACGCGGATCTCCGGCAAGGTGCGCAACCTCACGTCGTTCGGCGCGTTCGTCGAGATCGAGCCGGGCATCGATGGCCTCATTCACATCTCCGACATGTCCTGGACCAAGCGCGTCCAGCACCCGTCGGAAGTCGTGAAGAAGGGCGACACGGTGGACGTGACGATCCTCAACATCGACGCCGACAACAAGCGCATCTCGCTCGGTCTCAAGCAGGCGTCCGAGGATCCGTGGCTCCGCATCGGTGAGAGCTACCCGGTCGGCACCGACGTCTCGGGGAAGATCGTGCGGCTCATGGACAAGGGCGTCGTGGTCGACATCGGCAACGACATCGAAGGGTTCGTGCCGATCAGCCAGCTCAACGTCGGCACGACGGTCACCAACCCAGCGGATGTCGTGTACGAGGGGATGAACGTCGACATGCGCATCCTCGAGGTGGATCCGATCCATCGTCGCATCGTGCTCGCGGTCACGCACATTCCCGAGGAGCAGCCGCCGCGTCCCGAGACGCCCTCCAAGGTGATCCCGATGGACGCCGAGGAGTCGCACCTCATGCCGCCGACGCTCGACATCGAAGGCGAGGCGCCGATCGAAGGGTAAGCGACGCGACGTACGCGCTGCACCCCAAAGTACCACAGAGCTCCCCACCGGCTCATGCCGATGGGGAGCTGTTGCATCTGGACGAGCCGCTGCGCGAGTGGATGGGTCGCTACGCCAGCGCTACGCGTGCTCCATCGGCTCGAGCTCGCTCGTCGGACATGTGAGGCGCGGGTGCTCCGGATCGCTGAGGTCCAGCCAGTCCCATGGGACGCGGTACCCGCGGTGATGCGCGCCAACTCCCAGCGCGCAAACGAGGGGGGAACCGACTGATGCCGACCGCCAATCGCTGCAACAGTGCATCCGGTCCCAGGTCGTACTCGCAGACGTGCAGCCCGTCTTCATGTTCGGTCACGCGCACTTCCTCGAGGCGGCCGGCGGTCTTCCCCGATGGATCGCGGACGCGCCGGCTGAGGAGCCGCTCCAGGTGTATCTGGCACGCCGCCACGCTCACGCGCCGGGGATGTGCGCGATGATGTACATCGTGTTGTTCGCCACGATCGG